>CAYQCG010000229.1:0-4338 GCA_964415925.1 uncultured Puniceicoccaceae bacterium
GGCTTTCAGTTTTGATGCACTGGACTACGTCTGTGAAGCTAATGCACTGCGGATGCGTTTTGATTTAAGCGGTCATGCCGACCGGGAGGAATTATTGCAATATGCATTAGAGAGCGAGTGCCGGGCAATTGTCTTGACCCATGGTGATCCTGATGCCCGTGACTGGTTTGCGGCCGAGCTGTCTGAGGCTGACCCGAAGCTGAAAGTGGTTAACCCCGAACCGCTGGTATCGTATTCTGTTTAGCAGTGATATTAATCCGTTCCCTGACAGAACTGCAGAATTCCGGAGTGCCGGCAAAATAAGGCGTCTGAGGTTGACTGACATGAAATTCATTTAAAGGGAAAACTTCCCAATCGACGAAAACGCACTCCCTACCCGATTCACGCATCAGGGCGTAAGCTGCCGCAATATCCCAAACGCGGACACGATAATCAATACAGCCATCGAGGATACCAAGTGCCGTATAAGCCATAGCCAAGGTGGCACTGCCCAGACAGCGAACCCTGTAACGGGTAAGCAAAGGCTTGAGAGCATCGTAGATCGATTCAGAGTGCGGGAATTGCGTTCCGAAGATAGTTTGCGGATGCAGGGGGACATTCTCCGGTTTAACCCTCCTGCTACCATCCCAAATGCCTATCCGCGGACCACCGTGTATCAGGGTATCACGCCCGTGGTCGTAAATGAATCCGTAGAGGGGATTTCCTTTAAAAAGCAGTGCAAGTGAGACCGCGCAAGAAGGGAGGCCCAACGCATAATTGTTGGTTCCATCTACTGGGTCGAGAATCCAGCTGTAACCTCTTTCGAGACTAAGAACCTCGTCTGACGGATTGGCTTCTTCGGAGCAGAAGATATCATCAGGAAAGACGCTTCTCAATTCAGCAAAGATTTTTTCAGAAATCGCAAAGTCTACGAAAGTAACCCTGGTATCGTCTTCTTTCCATCTGCTGGTGGCCTGACCAAATTGCTTTCTGAAGAATGCAATTTGATTCTGGACTGCGACTTTGCCGGTATTAATGCGATGCTTCAAGGCTTTATCCATGGCCTCTAGATGTAGTCAGTGAGTTCGTATAATGCCGGATCGCGCCTGGGTTGGCGTCGAGCCTGAAAAAGCAAACGACGTGTCGGAGAGCTTTCAAAATCGCCCATATTCTCATCATCGAGAACATCCGCGTACTCTTCTTCCAGTTTTTCGAGGGACTCCCCTGCTTCCATACGACCCATCATTTCCTGGACTTGCTCAGGTAATTTTTCACCTGTCATGTCCTGCATTCTGCGCATAAAGCGAGCCATCTGGCGTGGGTCAGGATTATCGGGATCCATACCGGCCATCTCCTGCTCCATTTCCGCCATAGCCGCTTCCATTCGGGGATCATCCAAGTCCGGTTCAGCTCCTTCGCCTTCGACTGCACCGGTTTTTCGCGTAACCGCGAAACTGGAAACCACCTTTTCCATACGAAGATCCGGATTATCGGGACAACGGGGGATACGGTCTCGTAGCTCGAGGCTGCGGGCAAAGAAACTGTAGATCCGGTTGTTATCCGGGCAGTAATATTCGTAGATAGGCATGACTATAGATTGAATCCAAATGATTGACCTTGAAACATGACTGCGTCAACGGTCTAGCGGAAGCGTCTGGGCCGAATACGGTATTGTTCCGTTTCCCTGTTTTCAAGTGGAGTTGAATCAACAGGGATCGTAAGCTGTTCTTGCTCATGCGACTGGTTATTCCTGACAGACTTTTCAGCTGAAACGGATTGCTCAAATTGTTCTTCAGAAGTTGAGCGGTGAAAAACACGCCGCCACCGATCGACCACAGCCAAGGTAGCATCCAAACGATCATCCGCTTCTTTTGCTCTGGAAAGTGCAGATTCCAACTGCGTTGTGAGGAGCTGGTTCTCTTCTTTGAGTGCAATAAAATCCTCCTCAAGCTTCTGCTTCTGGCTGTGTGCTAACTGGAGATCTGCCTCAAGGGATGTCTTTTGGGCTAATACTTCCTGAATTGAGGACTCCTTTAAGCCGGCTAATTCTGCTTTTAATTTTTGCATTTCAGTATTGACGGCGAATGAGCTTGTCTGAAGTTCCTGAACGGCCTTTTTAGCTTCATGGAGCATCCGTTCCAGTTCATCGACATAGTCAATATATTGCTGTAAGCGTAAGAGGTTGAGCTGATTTTGATCAGCCGGATCCAGAATCGCGTCAAGGGGCATGTGTTGTGTGACAGGTCCCTGTATCGATCGGAAGCCACCATCCTTGAGATGGGCAAAGCTGATCCGGAACCAACCCATCGGAAACTGTGGTAACTCAGTAGGGAATCTATCTGAATCCAGTTGAGTGGTATCCTGACTGTAGAGCCAGATTTCCAGCCACCGTGGCTGCCATTCCTTCGTTGAGTCATTCTTATCACTGACAGGAACACTCAAATGATATCGGTCTTCATAACCGTCACCATCGATATTGTCGTGTATAACCAATGATGAAAGGCTGCCGTCGTGTTCAGCATAGAGGAGGTTTAGATCACCCAGATAAAGATCAAGTCCAGCACTCTCGAAGCAATCAAGGTATTGAGCACGATTGGGATCATCAGGCAAGGCATCCTGTTTTGCTCCCAGGCGCAGCATGACAGTAGCAGATATTTCTGACCCATCCCATCTTTCATCGCCCAATCCTGCGTCGCGCATCGTAACCTCACCGGTGAAGAACCAGGACTGTGGCTCCAGTGCATGCAGCTTGAAAACAAAGAAACAAATCAAAACTATGATGAATTTTCCTGGCATACTTATCGTGAATATATCGAGTCTCGGGAATTGAAATCAGTCCTGTTTCAGGAAAACACGCAACTGCAGACTGATGTCATCATTGACTAAATGCTTGCCCAGCTTGTCGTAGAGTTTTCCAGAGCCATACCTTACATTCCACTTTGTCCGGTCTATATCGAAATGGGCCTGCAAAACGATTTCGTTTTCTTCAAGTGGTGCAACTACGGCATCAAATGTGACAGGGTTTGTTTCACCTTTGATGGTCAATGTGCCTGACAATGAGTAGTTAGGCAGACCCGGCGAGACGCCTTGAATCTCCGTGCAAGTGACCAAGTGAAATTGCGCAACCGGATACCGGTCAGTTTCAAAAAAGTCGTCGCTTTTGAGATGGGCAATCAAGAAACCGTTCAAACTCTCATCCGCAATATCGGAGCAAGTCATGGCATCCATATCAATTGTTATGTCAGCGCTCTCAAACTTTCCGTTTGCAAAAGTCGCATGACCGCCTTTGAGGCCAAGCGTCCCGTCGTGACTATTCACGATGTTACGCCCGACCCAGAAAATAACACTACGCTCAACATCTACCTTATAACGTGCAAGGGAAGGAAATTCCGGGTGCAAGACGGGTTGGTTAGTGCCTTCAACGGGATAATCGTATTCCTGCCAGCTTTCCAGTCCACCGGGAAATTCAGCTACATTAGTGTATCCAGCCAAGACGAGTTTTTGCACGGCATCTGTGGAGTCGAGTGAGCGGTCGGATGAGCCGTATACAATGACACGAAAAGACTTATCAGAAGTCATCTCAGCGATCTTCCCGATAAAGCCTGTTTCGTAAACACAGGCATTGCGGGCTCCGGGAATATGCCGAGAGTTAAAATAATCGGAGGGGAGAACGTCGATTAGCAGCGGTTTGGGATCTCTTGCAAGACGGGCTTTTAATTCTGGGGGAGTAAACGTATGAATGTTTCCCATAGGAAAATATATATGTTTAATGGTAAACTGAAGATCAAGAAATACAGCGTAAATTGCATACAAATTCAAGATGGCCAAAGCGAGTAAAGACTTTATCTACGGATTGAATCCTGCATTTGAAGTATTGAGGGCAGGACGGCGGAAAATCTACAATACCTATCTGAATGCTGCGGCAAAGGATCAAAGCAGAATGCGTAAGCTTGCAGGGTTAATAGAGAGAAATGAAGTAGAGATTGAGTGGACGGATAAGGGGCGACTGCACCAGCTTTGTGGCTCCAACGAGCATCAGGGAGTGGTGCTTCGGACGAGCACATACCCTTATTTAGAAGGAACTGAATTATTTTCCGACAACCGTGTGTTATTGCTGGATAATGTTGAGGATCCGCACAATGTCGGGGCAATCTTACGCAGTGCGGAAATATTCGGTTTTCACCGTATCCTGTTACCGGTAAAAGGAGTTCCTGAAGTCTACCCGTCGGTTGTTAAGGTTTCAGCAGGAGCCAGCGAGTTCCTGCGAATTGCCCGCGACCGGAATGCTCCGGCTTACCTGACCCTGGCACGGGAATCCGGATTTAAAATATTCGCCCAGGATGCCAAGGGGCCAAGCAG
>CAYQCG010000230.1:0-4331 GCA_964415925.1 uncultured Puniceicoccaceae bacterium
CTTTGTAAGGCAAAATCGACAAGACCAACGTATATGCAAACCAAAAGATAAATAAGAAACGTGCCAGATACTGCGACCTGGAAGAATCCTTTTCAGACAACTTTAGCCAAAGAGCAGGAAAAGCTAATAGACCCAGTATAAAAAGTATACCTTCACCATCATGCCCAAACCCGTTTCGACTCATACCGGTCAGTATGCTTAAGTAATAATTCCATGGCTTTTCATGTCCTTCACCTAATTCGTAAACGAAGTAACTGCGAAAGGCATCGAGAACTCCTGACGGGTTGGTGCCGAATGATGTAAAAAGCAGGCTGGCTGTAATTATTCCAGTCAATAGAATAATCCCAAAAGACTTCCACACGTTAACGTGCTTATGTTCGATTTCGTAACCCCTTAATAAATATAAGAAGCATACAATCATGAAGCATAGCCCGATAGGTAGAGGCCACATCTCTTTTGTTGCCATTAACAGTCCCAGCGAAACACCTCCTGCAGCAGCCCATTGGACGGGTTTTCTGGATTTAACAGTCCGCCAGCTTAAGCCAAGGGTAAGAAAGATAAAAGCAGCATATAATGACTCATGTATATAGTACCGTCCATAGTATGAAAGTATTGGAGAAATCAGGCCAAATGTTGCTGCGATCATACAACCCAACCATCCCAGTTCAGGTTTCCAGAGAAATGCCGAGAAGCACAAGATGAAGCCAGCGATGACAACAACGCTGCGAAGGGTTGCTTCGTTTAATCCTTCACTATTCTTTGTCCCCGATAGCCAGGCGATTGGCAAGGTGATGTAATACAGAGCGGGACCATGATAATGGTATGGATCGTATCGATACTCTCCATCATCCAGAAGCTTACTGAAAATCACTCCATTTACCGCTTCATCTGTATGCATTGGTCTCTCAGAAAGAACGTTAACTCTGTTTAAAATTGCGGACAATGAAAACAGTGCGAGGACGATTCCTGTAAATATGGCAAGGAGTTGACGCTGCTGTATCATTGGCATTATACTACAAACAATTCACGCATATGAAAATATCTATTATTGTTCCTGCTTTTAATGAAGAGGCCATGGTCAAAGCAGGTAATTTGCGTGAGATACGCAACTGGCTCTCGTCAAAAGGCAAAGGAAATGAACTCATTCTCGCCGATGATGGCAGTACCGATGATACAGTAGAAGCTGCGAAAAATATTCCTGACAAGATTCTTAAGCTACCACACCGCGGAAAGGGCTCAGCACTCGTAGCAGGCATGGAATCAGCCGAAGGAGACTGCTGGATCCTCTTCGATATCGATCTTGAAACGCCAGTAGAAGCATTGGAATTACTCATTCAGGGCATTCTTCAGGGAAAGGAAGTGATCTATGGCACACGAAGCAACAGGCGCGAGGATTCACCGTTTATACGCCGCATTGCCAGTAACCTGATGACTACCTTCAACCGTGCGATACTGCGGCTACCAGTCAGCGATACCCAGTGTGGCGCCAAAGCCCTGACTGCAGAAGCGGGTCATGTTCTCCTGCCTCAATTGAAAGCTTATGTGAACCAGCAGAAAACGGGAAAAGAGGAATTTGATGTGACTGCTGACTTCGATCTGGCGATGTTATCGCTTGCCATGAAAGCTAAACTGAAGATTGGAGAAGCTCCGGTACCATGGAAGTTTCTGAGGAATGAATCCCGTTACAGTATATGGCGACAAGGTTTACGCCTTGCCTACAGGACCTTTGCCTTTCGACTGGGTGCAACGCGCAATGTCACCCATGCCGGGAAATAGCCTAACGCTCGTAATCAGCTGGCCGGGCGGATACGCCCAATTCCCGGATTTTTAAATTTTTCCAGCGGACATTATAAGGGCCTTTCCCTTCCGGAATGCTGTGTACCTGTAAGCCGATGAAACCCTTTTCAAATCCCGGTCGATCCATGCGGACACTGGCAATCTGTTCACCGTTGATCCATGTTTTGATCACAGGACCTACTGCCAGAACCCGATAGCTATTCCATTGCCCGGCTCTGAAGTGATTGTGCTTTGGTTGAGTAGGGCTCAGCCAACCTGTTCCCAGGGCTTCACCATATACGTAGCCTGCGTTGTTGACTGAAATCTCAACCTGTGGTCCGTGAACCCTGTAGTTGTTATAATCTGCCGTAGACTTGGAACGTATCTGTATGCCCGAATTGAGTGCATCATCTACCATGACCTCAAAGACAAGTTCGAAGTCACTGTATTCTTTCTGTGAGCATAGGAAGGAATTGGGACTCCCTTCTGTCGTTTGACCGATTATTGCACCATCTTCGACAACATAGGTGGCACTCCCATTTCTTTGAATCCACCCATGTAGCGTATGGCCGTCGAATATCTCTTTGTAAGCAGTCGGGTCTGATGAATTAAGTGGTGACTGCAATGAAAGAATTGCCAATAAAGTCACACAGAATGCCCAAGTAGATAATATCATATTAAGCCTTAGGTCTTAAAATGCAGAAAAAACGCAAATGGCAACAAAGCCATTTGCGTACTATAAAAATAACAATCTTTAGTTAATTGCCCATTGTCAGCATTTTTTCAGGAATACCGAATACTTCTACTTCAATGTAATGATTCATTGTATTACTGGTATTGCCGTTGGTGTATAATCGAACGTATCGTCCGCTCACACCATCAACGTCAATCAAACGGCCTTCATTTGTTTCGATGTAAGACATACTATCACCATTCTTCATTTTGGCTGAGTTGTCATAATCGTTGTTGTAAACAATCTTAGCATCAGAAAAGTCATCCTCTTCTGAAATCTGCACAATAACATCGTGATAGACACGTGGTTCAGCGTGATAATGCCAAATGAGGATGGCCTGTATACTGGCCTGCTGCTCAAGGTCGATTTGCACCCATTGCAGTCCCGGACCCAATTCAACATAGTAACCTTCCTCTCCTTGTTTGTCGCCATCGGTGACATAATTTAACTCACCGATAATCGGCCAGTCGTCACTCGAAGTAACAGGTTTGTCTTCTGAGAGGAGAACTGTGCCCTCAGGAACCATCAATGATGGCCTGGCTTCGTTGGACGGGGGTTCAAGATTCGGAATGTTGCCGAGGGGTTTAGGGGTACCCATGAACTGGGCCTCAGGGAGCTCAAGTTCCAAAGGAACCTTGTTTCCGGCATGTAAAATCAGGGTACTTAGGCCCAAAATCAGAATTGTGTAACGTATCATATGATTGATCTTTTTAAAATTATATTATTAGATGGTAAAGTCGGCATCGGTGAATTTAACGGTTCCACCCATGGCAACTGCTTCGTTCACCTTAAGTACTGTTACGGCAGTTTTGAAGGCTTCTTCACCGGGACAATTCAATTCAGCTTCTCCACGAACGGCCGCAAGGAAGTTCTCAATATGCGGCTGGTGTATTTTCTTGCCCTGTAGTGTTACGGCTAAATCGTACGCATCGGGAGGAGGAGATTCACGAGAATCGGTTAAACTCTGTTGAACCTTCTGAGCTGTCGCTGCCTTTTCGATGTAACCTCGCTTTACCCATTCCGAATCATCCCACTTAGGTGCGGGTGGTTCTGCATTGGCTTCACGATACAGTTTTGTGAAATTGGGTAATTCAGACATCTTCAAGGCACCTTCCGTACCCATAAAGTATTCAAACCAACCACCACCTGCACTGGTCGTTGTTAATACTTGATAGAATGCGCGAACTGGTCCGTCGGCCGTGTTAAACTCATAAATAGCCATTACGTTATCATACCACTCATGCTCAGTGTAGTAATCGACACCGCCACTGGCGATGACACTACTGGGTGGGCTGTTGAGGAACCAGTGATAAATATCGATTTGATGAGCGCCCAAGTCAGAAATGGGTCCGCCTCCATACTTTTTATACCAGCGCCAGTTGAGAAATTCATGCATATTGGCATAGCCATATTGTTCAAGTTTCTCAGGAGGCATGTAAATTGTCGGCCTGACGTCTATGTCCTTCTTGACCGATCGATTCCATTGACCATTCACATTGGTAATGCGTCCCAGCAGGTTTCCCCGATCCAGAAGGGCTCGCTTAGCAACCAGATAACGGGGGTTGCTGCGACGCTGGTGGCCAATCTGAAGCAGCTTACCGGTATCCCTGGAGGTACGGACCATACTACGTGCGCCATCGACCGTGTTGGACATCATTTTCTCACAATAAACATGCTTTCCAGCCTGAAGTGCATCATTGGTGATAGGCGCATGCATGAAATCCGGAGTTGCATTAAAGACAGCATCAATGCCCTTCTCCTTTTCCAGTAATTCCTGGTAATTTTCATATGGCTTTGGGTTCTGACCCAAGTTGCCAATGAT
>CAYQCG010000231.1:0-4328 GCA_964415925.1 uncultured Puniceicoccaceae bacterium
ACGACGGCATTCTCGCTACCGCTGCCGCCGAACATATTCCGCCGCCCCTCATCAGGCAGCTCAAACCGGGTGCGCGCATGGTTATCCCTGTAGGGCGTTCCGGCTGGGTACAGAACCTCATCCTGGTCGAGAAGGACGACGAGGATAATGTAACCACACGCAACGTCATGGCCGTCCGCTTTGTCCCGTTGACCCGCGAAGAGCGATGAACCCTGCGGATCGGCCGGGTGCCGGGATTTATCTGGGCGTCTCGATCGCCGCAGGCACAGGTCTTGCCTACGAGGTGCTGCTCCTGCGGGTCTTCAGTTTTAGCCAATGGCATCATTTTGCTTCCCTTGCCGTTTCCCTCGCACTCCTCGGCTTCGGCACGGCCGGGACCTGCCTCACGCTTTTGGGCAGCCGCGCCGTTCGCTGGGGCGATCGACTCTTCATTGCCGGCCTTGTGAGTGGCGCCCTCGGTATGGTCGCCGCCTTTCTCCTCCCGCAGGTTTTGAGTGTCCGGCCGCTCTTCGCTGTCTGGAACGCCAATGAACTTTTCAAGCTCCTCGTCATCGACTTCGTTTCTTTCCTGCCCTTTTTCGGGCTCGCCCTCTGTCTCGGGCAAGTCTTCATGCGCTACCCCGGACACACCCCAAGGCTCTACGCCGCGGATTTGCTCGGTGCCGGTCTCGGTAGTATCGGTGCTACTCTCCTTCTCTCGAACCTCTTCCTCGAGGAAGCACTCATGGTGCTGCCCGTCCTCGCACTCGCCACTGCCGGCTTCATCGCCGTCGCCCGGTCGCGTATGCGTGTCACGGGTACACTGGCGTTTGCTGCAGCTACCGCGCTTGCCATATGGATCGCTCTTGGCCTGCCTCAACTCCCCCTCTCCGATTTCAAACGCCTCGCTTACTTGCTCGATCTCCCCGACGCCCGGATCGTCGAGGAACACCCCGGCTTGCGTGAAAAGGTTACCGTCGTGCGCTCCGACAGCATCCGCATGGCTCCCGGCCTCAGCCTCCAGTGGATGCAGGATATCCCCTCTCAGGATGCCCTCGTGCTCGGCTCGGACTATGTGCTGCCGATGCCACGGGGTCAGGACCTCTCCGTCACCACGGCCTACCTCCAGGCCAGTCTTGCCTCGCTGCCCTTCGTCCTGCGGTCGCAGGGTAGGGTAGCCATTCTCGGTACCGGTCCGGAACTCCCCCTCTTCCTCGCCAGGGAGCACCCCACCGACTGGGTCGAGCCTAACCCCCGGATCCGCCGGTCCTTCTCTGGACGTTACCCGCTTCAGCACGTTAGTTTTCACAGCGATCCGCCGCGGCGTTTTCTCACCGTCGGTCAGGAATCCTTTTCGATCGTCTTTTTCGCCGCTGCCGCCTCCGAAAGCGACGCCACCGGCGAGGATTACCTCCTCACCGTCGAAGGTCTTCAGGCTGCGCTCAACCGCCTCGAGCCCGGTGGTCTCCTGGCGATTCCCACACCGCTGAACAACCCGCCCCGTTACCTGCCCAGGCACCTCGCTATGGCCGCCGATGCCTTACGGATGAATGGCGTCTCCGATCCCTCGCAGAACGCTGCTTTTCTCCGCTCTATGGCTTCAGGATTGCTCCTGCTTTCCAATAACCCGCTCAACGCCGGGGACTGTCAGGTCGTCCGTGACTTCGCCTCGCGCTGGAGTTTCGATATCGCCGCTCTCCCCGGTCTCGACGTCTCCCAAGCCAACCGCTTCCATCGCCTCTCAACCCCCGTTTTTTTCCATATCGCCCGCGCCTTCCTCGCTGGTGATCATGCACTCCCTCCCGAAGCCAGTTGGTATTCTAACCGGCTCGCCACTGACCGGCGCCCCTACTTCTGGCAGTCAATGCAATGGAGCAACGTTCCCGCTCTCCTCAACCAGTTCGGTCGACAGGGCCTCGTCTGGCTCGACTGGAGCCTCCTCGCCACCATTGCCAAGGTCGTTGTCGCCGGCTTGCTCGCCGCCGTTCTCATCCTCTTGCCCCAGGGACGCCTGCCCCGTGGCAGCGGTGCCATCAGCCGTTTAAATGTCTGGATCTACTTTACCGGTCTCGGGCTGGGCTTTCTGCTCCTCGAAATGGCCGCTTTTCAGCGTGCGATCCTCTACGTCGGGCACCCCGTACCGGCCGCCTCATTGATCTTTGCCGTCTTTCTTATCGGTTCCGGACTTGGCAGCCTGACCGCCCCTGACGACTCCACTCTCTGTACCGTCCGACGCATTTTCCTCCCCATTGGGCTCTTTGGTTTTATTGCTTTTGTTTCTCTCCATGCAGCAGCACCTGTAATTCTCTCTTTGCCTGACTGGGGTCGCCTCGCAACTGTCGGGCTCCTTGTCTTCCCCCTCGCCGTTTCACTGGGCCGCGCCATGCCCTGGGGCTTGCGCCAGCTGGACACCTCACGCCCCCTCATCCCCTGGGCCTGGGGCATCAACGGTTTTGCCTCTGTCCTCGCCGGTCCCCTCGCTGTTTTACTCTCGGTTCACTTCGGGCAGGTCACCACCGCTATCGCCGCCGCTGTCTGCTACGGTGCCGCCAGCACCGTCGCCCTCCGCTGGACCCGCCCGCTCATAAATGTGTTCGGTCACTGAAACATAGAACGCGGATCGCTTGGAAACATCCTCCAGCTCCCGGATTAAAAGGAACACTTCAGGCAGAAATATCCGCTTCTCAGTCTCAGGTGGCTTGGACGCTCCTTGATCCCCTTACTCATGCGCTATTCAGCGGCTTTCAGGATGGTGGGAGATACTGGATTCGAACCAGTGACCTCTTGCGTGTCATGCAAGCGCTCTAACCAACTGAGCTAATCCCCCATTAAAGGAGCGTAATCTGCTAATCAATTTATAACCCGTGGTTGTGTCAAGGCTTACTGCTTTCTGTCTCAGGCGCTCCTCGGGTATGGACAATTGCCTTTTTTCCTCCACAATTGGGGTGACTTTCTCAGGCCGCTATCCCCTTAATCCAATACCTCATAATATGAAAACCCTTTGTTATTCTCTAGTCCCCCTCCTTTCCCTCCTGGTGGTATCCCTCCATGCCAACCGCGTTTCCCCAAGCCAGCAAGACTGGTTCGAGCGGTACTCAAAGCAGGATAATGCCCCCGGCGTGGAATCTATGATCCTGAATCAGGACCCGGAACCTCCACTCACCGGCAATTTCAGCAGCCTCTACAATGGCAGGGACCTCCATGGCTGGAAATCTCTCGGTGGTAATTGTAAGTTCGAAGCCGTCGGCGAGTCCATTATCGCCACCTGTGTCCCCGGTTCAACCAGCACTTACCTCGTGACCGAAAAGGATGACTACAGGGATTTCCTCTTCACCTGTGAGGTCAAATGGGAGGTCGAGGGAAATACCGGCATCCAGTTCCGGTCAAAAGTCAGAAAGGGTAATGACAGGGATATTGTCTACGGTCCGCAGATCGAGCTGGAAGACCAGCCCAGGCAGCGCGGCTGGTCTGGCGCCATCTACGGGCAGAGTTGCGGCGGGTATTGGTATCCCCTCTGGCTCGATGCCCATCAGGATGTGCGCAATGCCATCGATTATAGCGACTGGAACAGGATCACCGTCGAGGCCAGGGGTCGTACCGTCAAGTCATGGGTCAATGGCATGCCCGCAGGACATTTTGTTTTTCCCGACGATACCTACCTCGAAGGATTCTTCGGCATCCAGTCCCATTCAGGCAGGCAAGGCACAATCCGCTTCCGCAACCTCAGAGTCAGGGAACTCTAGCCTCCCTCGCCAACACTGCCTGTCTCATTCGTCTCGGCACGACTCCCGCCCTCAGAGTCACCGCTGTCCACAACCTGCGATCCTCCGATTTCGCTGCCAAAGATAAGCAGCATTGCTGGTGTTTTTACAATAATAGTTTTATATATTCGTTTAGTTACGGCAAAACACGGTTGACCTTTACCAAACGGTGAACATACAGGAGTTTAGCATTTGTTAGATCATTGCCCTTTGACTATGAACCTGCCCCTGCCTTTCAGATTCCCTTCCCTCGGCCTCTTCCTCTGCATCGGTTCCCTGCTCGCTCAGGACGATGATGTCGACGTCATCATGATGCCCCCCGTCGTCATCACCGCTTACGAGGGCGACATCCCCGTCATCGACGGCTTCTCCGGCCAGAATTACTCCGGCAGTTGCGAGGCCGTCTGGGACTTCGCCCGTTCCGTCAACAAGCTCCTCGCCGGATACCATTTGAAGCTCCTCAAGGACGAAGTCGCTAACATGAACTTCCAGCTCAAATACAGGGATATCTACGAAAACGATGTTAAGGAACTTTCCGAGGCCTTCGGCTTCGGTGGTTTCAAGATTCGCAGGCAAAACCTCTTTAGC
>CAYQCG010000232.1:0-4313 GCA_964415925.1 uncultured Puniceicoccaceae bacterium
TCCCGCTCAAAAATGTTCTGCCGGGTGAATTTAACTTCCTTGACTGGCAGACGGTCATAGGAGTTCAGGAGTAATACCCGCGGAATGCGTATGCTGAGTCTTACTGTATGGATGCAGTCCTCGTTATGCGTATTTGGGAGATCTGCGGATTCCATCAACCACGAGGAAGAATCCATAACCTGAAAGGCATCCTTATCGCAGTGGATCACTTTGGCATGATCCTGAAAAAGTAAGGCAAATGCTCTTTTGACGCCGACTATATTTACTGCCTGCCAGAGGCGGTTGAGGACAAGAACCCTTCGGTTCAAGTGAGCGCTACCATGCTCAGCAATAAAGTCCTCCATTAAGTGTAGTGTAGCATCTATAAGGCTATGCTGGTGTCAACTTTAGACTGTCCTACCGGCTGGTTTTTTACAAATACGTCACAATACGGAATCTAGACCCGCTGAAAAGGACCACTCAAACCTTACTTGTACCAAAAATCTCACTGACTGCCTTCATGCTTTCTCTGGTATCGGCTAAAAGCTCCTGAAAATTATCTTCGCCGATTCCCAGTTCTTCCAGTGTTTCCGGATCAGGCACTGTTTCGGCACCTGGTTTCATACGAATAGCAGGGATAATATTGGTAATTAATGAAAGCAGTAATGAGAGCTTACGGAAGTCTGGAGCCTTTTCCTGCGCATACTGGTATTCAATTGGTATGACGATATCTTCCGTAAAATTCCATTTTCGCAGAATAGCGGCCCCTGCTTCCGCCTGGTTGAATCCCAATAGTTGTTTTTCCATTGCTGGATCCATCGCTTCCTCTTCTTCGTTACTGTAAATTTCAAGCCCATGCTTCAAGTAATACTGGTTAATGACTACTTTACCGATCGTATGCAGCAATCCTGTTGTATATGCGCTATCCATATCGACAATACGCAGCTTGTTGCCAAATTCCGCTAATCCCACTGCACAGGCGACTGAGCATTCCAGTAACTCACCCTTGGCCATTTTATAAAGTTGTACCTCCTGATTCAGGACTGAATGGGTAGCTGCCATACAGACAACTTTATAAACTTCACGGAATCCCAGTCGGTTGATTGCATCTTCCAGGCCATGACAAGGCTCAGATACCCCAAAATAAGCACTGTTCGATAATCGAACAATCTGTGCGGTCATCGGAGCATCGACCTTCAATAAGCTGATAATATCCTGCAGATCGCTATCCGGATCTCGCAGTATGGTTTGCAGTTTAGGCAGGATCTGTGGTGTCGGCGGGAGTTTGACGACACTGTCTATTATAATCTTCAGCTGCATGGTAACGAAAACATTGCCGGTTCTTGCCAGTGGATGAAAATCCGTAGTTACTCATGTATTATCGGCACTCAAAAAAAGGACTGAACCCATCTTGTTAATAATTTAATGCAGTAATTGCACCTTGCCTTTGCCCTTTGCAGTTTGACCGATTCTCCAGGAGTGATGACCGAACTGTTTCAGATGGGCAATGAGGCTCTCAACACTGGATTCGTCAACAACCAGAACAAGGCCTATGCCCATGTTAAAGACCTCAAAGAGCTCCTCCGCTGAGACTTTACCATACTCTTGAAAGAACTTAAACAGGCCGGTTCTCGGCCAGGCGGTAGTTTCGACGACGGCATCAATGTTTTCAGGCAACACTCTGGACAGATTACCCGGTAATCCACCACCGGTTATGTGGGCTGCGGCAAGAATACCGTTATCTTTTCGCTGAGTGTAGGTACGACCCTGATTAAAGCGTTTGAGGGCACTCAACAAGGCAGGTGCATAAAGAGTGTGTGGCTTGATTTAGGCAGTGATGAGTTGGGCCTTCTGGCCTTGCAGTCGTGAGTCCAACTTCAGTTTCTTCTCTTCAAAAAAGATCTTACGCGCCAGGGAGTAGCCATTTGTGTGTAATCCATTGGAAGCCACTCCTATCAGTGTGTCCCCAGGTTTAATTTTTTCCCCGGTCAGGATGAGATTACGGTCTGCAACTCCCACAATTGTTCCCACCAGATCGAGTTCATCTCCGGCATATACACCAGGCAATTCAGCGGTTTCCCCCCCAAGCAATGCAATATTGGCTTTCGCGCAAGCGTTGGCCAAACCTCTTAAAACTTGCGTATAAGCTTTGGGTTCGAGTTTGTTAGCCGCAAAATAGTCGAGGAAAAAGAGCGGCTCTGCACCCATTACGGCAATGTCATTTGCACAGTGGTTGACAATATCGGCTCCCAGATAGCGCCAATTCCCGGCCATTGTCGCTACTTTGACCTTTGTCCCTACGCTGTCCGTGCTGGCAACCAATACCGGTTTTTTATGGGGCAGGCGGGAAACATCAAAAAGACCTCCAAAAGCTCCAATACCGCCTAATACTTCCGGACGTGTGGCTTTGCGAATTTCTCCTTTTACCTGTCCCAGTAATCTGTCTGCTAATGCGATATCAACCCCTGCCAAGGCGTAGGCTTTTTTCTTTTTCATGTCGCCTCCTATGCGCTGAGAGTCATGTCGTATGAACGGCCTGTACGATTTTCGTAGAACTGCAAGTAGGCATGATTGCAGACAGCAGTTCCACCCGGAGTCGGGTAATTTCCCGTGAAATACCAGTCGCCATGATGATTGGGAATAGACTTATGGAGGTTTTCGATCGTCTGGTAGATAATACCAATATCACCCTTCCAGGGGATATCGTGAGGTGTCAGTAGTTGCGCTATCTTGGCTGAAATTTCTCCTGCCTTGAAGGGCTCGTAAATTCGGCGAACAACGTTGACCTGATCCGCTGGCGGTTTTTTCAGTTCGTTTCTGACTGCTTCATAAATATCCTGTAGCATATCGCCTTTACCGTGTTCTTTCAGCAATGCAACCGCTGCCTGAAAAGCTACAAATTTTCCCAGTTCACTCATATCAATTCCATAGCAATCCGGATAGCGGATCTGTGGTGCGGTGGACACAATGAATATCCGTTTGGGATTTGTCCTTGAGAGAATCTTGAGGATGCTCTCACGTAATGTCGTACCGCGGACGATCGAATCATCCAAAACCACCAGAGTGTCGTCGGGTTCGATCACGCCATAGGTCACATCATAAACATGACTGACCAGTTGACTGCGCCCGTCTTCCTTGCTGATAAAAGTACGAAGTTTTACATCTTTGATGGCAAGTTTCTCAACCCTGGGAGAGCCTTGCATTATTGCCTTTTCGAGAAACTCCGCATTCAAATCACCGCTTTTATGCGCCTTCAGAATGCGATCGTGCATATTTTTGCGATGCTGTATCCGGAGTCCATTCAATGCTCCGTAAAAGGCAACTTCAGCAGTGTTAGGAATGTAGCTGAAAACCGTATGACTCGTATCATTCCCGACAGCCTTGAGCATTTGCGGAACGAGAGCTTCACCCAAGGCTTCACGCTCACGGTAGATATTTGGATCATTACCCCGTGAGAAGTAAATACGCTCGAAGGAACAAGGTGTCCTGGGACTTGGTTCGCCCAAGGCAACAATTCGCTTTTCGCCTGAATTCTTAATTGTGACTACATGCCCCGGCGGAACTTCAGAAACTTCCTCTGCGCTGACTTCAAATACCGTCATCAAGGGCACACGTTCCGAGGCAAAAGCAAAAAGGTCCTCGTTTTCCAAGTAATAGGCAGGACGAATACCATTGGGATCACGAAGCACAAAAGAGTCACCGTTACCGACCATGCCAGCGATTGTGTATCCGCCATCCCAAACCTTACAGGCTTGACGGAGCACCTCGGCAATATCCAGTTGCCGACTGATTATTCCTGGAATATCACGCCCCGGCATACCGGAGTCGCGCGCTCCATGGTAGAGCTCGTCGTGGGCTTCGTCGAGGTGGAAGCCAATCTCCTCCAGAACCGTTTGTGTGTCGGTGTCGAAAACGGGATGCTGGCCGCGGTCAATAAGCTGTTCGTTCAATAAGCGGGTATTTGTCATATTGAAGTTACCCGCAACCATGAGATTCCGTGTAGGCCAGTTACTTTTTCTGTAGTAAGGGTGGCAGGCATCTTCGATAAATGCCCCTGAAGTCCCGTATCGCAGGTGTCCCAATAATAGTTCTGCACCGAAGTCGAAGTGCTCTTTTACAGTAGGCGCGAATTCGGGAATCAGCCTTCCGCTACTTTGCAGCTTGTCGATTCTTTTGAGTTGTTTCCTGTATAACCTGGAGAGCGAATTGTCGTCCATATTACGCTCCCGGAACATGTAATTCTGACCTAATGGCATGTTCAGTTTTACCGCCCCAATACCGGCCCCGTCCTGTCCTCTATAGTGCTGCTTCTCCATGAGAAGAAACAGCTTATG
>CAYQCG010000233.1:0-4304 GCA_964415925.1 uncultured Puniceicoccaceae bacterium
ACGGCTCAATTGGGTTCATTAAATGATTTAGCGGTGATGCGGCGGATGCTCCTTGAACAGTTTTCCGGGACTGAGCCCGAAAAACTGGCGGCGGGAGAGCAGTATTTTGAATGGCTCAAACTTAAGCAGTTGAGTAAGGTGTTTCCGCATGGTCGTCTCATTCTGAAACGAAAGCCGGCTAATTGGGTACAATCACTCAAAATTGCCACTCACGATACAGAGGCCGTCAGCCCGCCTTCTGAGGAGAGCGTGCCGCAACCCAGTCAATGACAGCCTGGTCATTGCCGAGGTTGTCGCGGACCTGACGGAGGAACTCGGCGGGATGGATGTCGTTTTCGCGAAGGAAATGGCGGTCGCCGCCGCAGCCGTACATGGTATCGGGATCGAGTTCGCCGTGTAGCTTGGCCTTGGCCTTTTCGATGATCCGCGGTAGCCAGGTAATCCCGGCGGCTTCGGAGTCCTTGGCGGGGAGGCTATCGGGGTCGATGCTCCTGCCGGTGGGCTGTTGTTTCTGTTTGTCACGGAAGAAACTGCGGCGGATATCCGCGACCATGGCGACGGTGGCGAAATCGGGCTCACCGCCATCGACGTAGTCTTCGGCGTAGTCATAGAATTCCTGTGGGGTCTGGCCGATGGAGGCGAGGAATTCCCGGCCCTGGGGGGCGACGATTTGGTCGGCGCTGCGAACTCCCTGGCGGTAGTATGCAACAGCCTGTTCCCAGACTTTATGAAGCGTTTGCTGATAGTTATAGTGTGTCATGTGTATTGGGACGGAATGTGCAGATATAGCTTACAATTGAAATTATAGATTTATCCTTCGGTGAGCCGGAAGTCGACCTGGCGTTTGAAGCGGTCGACTCGGTGGACTTCGACGTCGACCTTCTGTCCCATGTAGAAGAATTTGCGACCCCTTCGGCCGATAAGTTTGGTTCCGTCGGCGCTGAGGTTGTAGAGGTCCTTGAGGGTGGAGATATGGATGAGTCCGAAGGCGCCGCTTTCGGTGAGTTCGACGAACATGCCGTGGTTTCTGAGATCGGTGATGACGGCCTCGAAGCGCTGCTTTTGCTCTTTGGAGAGTTCTCGCTCGAAGAACTCGAGGAGCTTGAGTTTGACGGACTCGCGCTCGGCCTCGGTGCTGTTTTGCTCGGTGATGGAGATGTGTTCGGCCATACCGGCGAGGGTGCTGGCTTTGTAGGTGGTGACATTGTCCGGGGCAGTATCGTCTCCGTGTTTCCTGAGGTAGGCGTCGAAGACGCGGTGGACGATGAGGTCGGAATAGCGGCGGATGGGCGAGGTGAAGTGGGTGTAGTCCTGCTTGTTGAGTCCGTAATGGCCGTCGGCGGTGGCGCGGTAGTTGGCCTGCTTGAGGCTGCGGAGATACTGGATACGGAGGATATGGGCCTGCGGGTGCTCCTTGATTTTCCGGAGGGCCTTAGTGGCTTCGTTGCGGTTATTGAGATCCCCCGCCTTGATGTTGAAGGTGCCGAGGTATTCGCGTAGCTCATCGAGTTTATCGGGGTCTGGGGCATCATGGACCCGATGGATGAGGGGCATGTTGACCTTACGGAGGGTACGGGCGACGGCCTCGTTGGCAGCGAGCATGAACTCCTCGATGAGCTGGTGGCTTTCGTCGTTCTCGATTTTCTCGAGGCGGTCGGCGTATCCCTGCTCGTCGACAAAGATCTTGGTTTCGGGCATGTCGAGGTCGAGACTGCCGGAGGCCATGCGCTTTTCGCGGAGCTTTGAGGCGATATGCCAGAGCTGGCGGATTTCGTTCTGGAGGGTGGTGAGCTCCTTTTTGGAGAGTTCGTCGAGGGGGCGTCCGGTGGAGCCGGTCTGGTGTTTAGGGGGAAGTGGGAGGTCTCGGACTTTCTGGAGGTTGTCCTCAAAGAGGAGGGCGTAGGCCTGTTTGTAAGTGAGGCGCTTACGGCTTTTGATGACGCTGTTGGCGAAGGTGGTTTTACTGTCGATGATGCGTCCGTTCTTCGAGTAATGGATGAAGACGCTTTTGGTGAGGCGGTCTTCCTTTTCGACGAGGCTGCAGAGGCCGTTGGAGAGTTCCTCGGGGAGCATGGGGATGACCTTGCCGACGAGGTAGGTGGAGTTGCCGCGCTGGCGGGCCTCCTGGTCGAGGGATGTGCCGGGCTGGACATAGGTGGAGACGTCGGCGATGTGGACACCGACCTTCCAGCCGCCGTCTTCGGCGGGTTCGATGCTGAGGGCGTCATCGAAGTCTTTGGCATCATCGGGATCGATGGTGAAGATGCTGAGTTTACGGAGGTCGAGACGGCCTTTTCGGGCCCTGGGTGTGACTTTATTGGGGAGGTTTCGGACCTCGCGGATTACGCCGTCGGGGAATTCGGGGTTGAGACCGTACTGGTGGAGGAGAGCCTTGAACTCAGCGCCGGGGGAGTGGGTATTACAGAGAACTTCGATAATCTCGCCTTCGGGGTAGAGGTGGCGCTGCTCCCAGGGGGCGAGCTTGACGATTACCTTGTCGTTGACGCGTGGGAGGGGGTCGAGGCCGCTATCCTTCGGATCGGGGACGAGAATGTCGTTGATGATGCGGGGATCGCCTGGGATAACGTAGAAGTGGATGCGGCTTTTCTGGAGGGTGCCGGTGAGGGTATCCTGGGCGCGCTGGAGGATACGGATGACACGTGCCGTGTCCTTTTCGTCCTTGACGGGCAGCCCATTGCGGCCTTTGCGGAAGCGGCGGTTGCGGGTGTTGAGGCGGGCGAGGACCTTGTCGTTGTGGCGGGCGACCCAGGTATCCTCGGCACTGATATGAAGGGGCTCTCGGGTTTTGCCGTTGTGGTCGGGATCGGGCATGAGGGTGGCGGAGCCGGTCTGCCGGAAGCGGATGGTACCGGTGACGAGGTCGGCGTCGCGGGGCAGGACGATGCGGTCCTTCTTGAGACGGACGAGGGTACCGTGTTTGAGGAGGTCCTGAATGGTATTGTCGAACTGTGGCAGCTCTTTTTTGGAAACGTTCAGCTTGCCGGCGAGTTCCTCGATGGTGAGGGGGTTGTAGTTTTTTCGGGAAAGCAGGCTGATGAGCTCAGAGGTGTAAGGCATGTGGGGAGTGTTAATGTTGGGGGGCATAAGGACAAGGATTATGAATCAGGCGCAATAGTTGAAATTTCGAGTTTCGAGCTAAGTAAAAAAGGGGATGTATGGAGCTATGTCATGGTTTGAGGCTTTCTATTGGTTAAGGTGCGATTGAGTTCCGGGGTCTCAGAGGCAGCGGTTGGAAGAAATTGATAATATAAACGTTTGTATACTTTTTTAGGAAAGGCAAGCGGTTTTATGAGAAGTTGAGATTATTATTAACTCGTGCTGATCATGAAGGGGTTATGTGTGAAAAGAACCCGAAAGAAGACTGAGTGTGGTGACTTATCTCGACAAAGCTGAGGCCGAATACGCTGTTCATATTCTTAAATAACTGTATTCCCAATTATAAAAAATCACGGAATGACTTCTATTGGACTATTTAAGGTACTGCAGTAAAGGAATTGCCTCGGCACATCTCTACTTGGTGGATTATACCTCGATTGCACTTGACAAAGATGATACTGTATTCGTATTTAGAATTGATAATGCAAACCATAGGACAGGCTACTTTGAGCATACATCCCATGGTTTTGATTGGATTTGTCCTCGTCCCTGTCCTTGGTTCTTTGTTGTTCAATATCGAAAGCAGCAAACATAAGAACGATTCCGAGAAGTATCAGGAGCAGATGGACAGTAGTGAAAATGAAGCCAAATGAGGTAATGTACCTCCAAAGGCTTTTATCGTATTTTTGTCTGTAATATAACTGATACTCCAACCAATTACAGCCACACTAGAAATTAAGTAGAACTGCAGCATTTTATTCTTTGGTCAACTTGCTGCTGAAACTGCTCAAAGTAGTGTTCTCTGATAGTTAGAATTCTCAGAAACGAGTCTGTCACCTTCTCAATGATCGCCATCGGATCACGAACTATCCAAATTGAAATTGCAAAACCATAATATTTAAGGCTGTGCGGGCTAATGGTAACAGGCAAAGTTCAAGCAGCCAGAGACGCAGACAAGAAATGGAACTAGCCGCTAATAACACAACCTAAACACGTAAAGCAGGATTTAAATTTCAGAGATGGGTTGATCGTCACGTTTTTCCATAGTCAAGGGCAAGCGTCTGTGCGGATGGGTGGTATAGGGAGGCAGGGATTAAACCGTTGCAATCTGTATGGGGTTGATTAGCAAGGATTCGAGAGAAGGTGACGGGAATTTATGCCGTATAGAGGATATGGCTGGCGAAACG
>CAYQCG010000234.1:0-4302 GCA_964415925.1 uncultured Puniceicoccaceae bacterium
CGAATTGAGTTCGAGTCAAGCCACGGGTACCGCTGCATCATTTTTCCTGACTTAATCAAACCTCTCCGTCACTGATTTCACTGGAGGCGGTCTATATAACCGATTTGAAGTCGACGTTATTGCTGCAGATTTCGTCAATCTTGGTTCTGATCCTGCATGGGTTTTTTACATTTCTTTGGCTGATTTAGATAGTACTGATGAGGTGCTTATCGAGTTTGACTTAAATTCCGTAGGAACAACACTCGAATTTGCTTTCAGCGCTTTCACCGGCATTGATTTTAACAACATTCAAGAAGTCACTTATGGTATACAGCCTGGTGATTCAACCGACTTGGATGGCAATGATTTTGCTTTTTCCCCTGTGGAAATTGTTCCTGAGCCAGCCACTAATGCACTAATTGTACTCTTAGCTCTGGCCGGCTTTATCGCTTGGCGTCGTCCCTAAATATTATCCTGTTTTCTGTTACACAGACGATCCTCAGCAACTGAGGGTCATTTTTTTTGCCCGAATTCCAGACTTTACAGCCGTTGATAGGGTGTCAGACTGAAAACAATCTGATCGCCTGAAAAGTATTCAACTTTCTTTCTAATGGAACTGCGCCCGACGACAACGGAAGACTGACCTGTCTCCATGGAGTTGCTTAACGCATACTGGCGGATGGATTATATCGCCGCCAACAAGACCGAAGATTCCAACGGCAATCCTTTTACGAAACTGCCACAGGCTGAAGACGACAAAAGCGTCCTCATCCTCTACCGCGGTAAAACCGGTTACATCGTTATGAACCGCTATCCCTACAATCCCGGTCACCTCCTCATCCTGCCCTATCGTGAAGTTCCGGAACTGGAAAACCTCACTACCGATGAACGTTCCGAAATCATGGATATGATCGTCCTCGCCAAGCAGGCACTCTCCGCCGCCATGAAACCCGACGGTTTCAATATCGGCTTTAACTTCGGTAGAGCCGGCGGTGCCGGTATCCCGACACATCTTCACGCCCACGTCGTCCCGCGCTGGAATGGCGATTCCAATTTCCTCTCCGTCATCGGCGAAACCCGCACGCTACCCCAGGCCCTTGATGCCACCTGGGAGGCCCTCAAACCGCAATTTGCATGAGTTCTGAAACCACTATCGACGAAAGAACACTCAACTTCCAGAGCCCCAAGCTTTTGCAGCAACTGTATTGTGGCGATGAAGCCAATCTGGGAGCGGTCGAGGAAGCCCTCGGAGTTACTATTGTCACGCGTGACGACTGGCTCCGCATCCAGGGTGAGTCACAGGATGTCGATAAGACCGCCGAATTCTTCGACCTGCTCAATAACGGTCGCCAGCAGGGCCTGGAAATCCGAAATGGTGATTTCTACAAACTCCTTGAAGCAATCCAGCGAGGCCAGGTCGCGGAAATGCGAGAGATATTTTCCGATTCAAAACTGGCCCTCCGCTTCGAACGCAAGAGCATCGTTCCCCGGACACCCAACCAGAAACGCTACCTCAAGTCCATGCAGCAGAGCGATGTCGTCTTCGGCATCGGACCGGCCGGCACCGGTAAAACCTACCTCGCTGTCGCAGCTGCTCTCGATGCCATGAATCAGGGAAAATTCGAGAAACTCATCCTCACCCGCCCCGCTGTAGAAGCCGGTGAAGCCCTCGGATTCCTCCCCGGTGACTTGCAGGAGAAAATCCTCCCCTACCTCCGCCCCCTCTACGACGCTATGCACGAGATGCTCGGGCAGGCCGGTATGGAAAAGAAAATCGACGACGGTAAAATCGAGATTGCCCCGCTGGCCTACATGAGGGGTCGTACCCTCTCAGAGGCTTTTGTCATTCTTGATGAGGCCCAGAACACCACACCGGAACAAATGATGATGTTCCTCACTCGTATGGGTGAAGGCAGCCGCCTCGTCATTACTGGTGATATCACACAGGTCGATCTCCCCCGTCACAAGTTTTCCGGCCTGAAAGAGGCACTCGAAGTCCTCGCCGGTATCCCCGGGATCGATTTTCACACATTCGAAGGCAGTGATGTCGTCCGGCATCCCATAATACAAAAGATTATCGAAGCCTATCAGCGTTACAACGACGCCACCGGCGCTCATCAGCGTAAGGCTAACTGAACAGAATGGCCAAAAACGGCACAAAGACCTCCAGAGGTCGTCAGAGGCGAAGACGCACAGACGACAACGTCTCCATCCGTACACGCATCACAAGGAGAGCCGTCCATCAGGGCATCCTCTTCATCGCCTTTTCAATTTTAATGGTCCTGGTTTGTCTCGTCGGGTTGTCCCCCGCAGGTCCGCAGGTCAGCGAGGGTCAGATGACCCGCCAGAGGGTGGTCGCTGAATTCCCCTTCACCTATACCAGTGATATTGCCACTCAGCGTGCACGCGAAGCTGCCCGCCGAAGCCTGCCTCCTGTCTACCGCCTTGACCAGCAGCAGAGCGTTGCTTTTCGCGAATACCTCACCGGCCTGGTCGAAACGGTCAATCAATACCTCGATACATCCAATCTTACCCTCGACCCAACTGACGGACAGCCATTACCCGAATTCCTCGAAGTCACAACCGACGAGATGAGAGAGGTGCTCTTCGAATACGATCCCGACAACACCTACAATCTCGATCCCGGTGACCTCGCTTTACTCGCCAATAACCTCAATGCCCAGCGCCGCCTGGAAGTCGTTCAGGATGGGCTTTCAATCCTCGGTGATGTTTACCGGGAAGGGATTTACGATCCGGACCAGACGCAATTGCAGGGAGACGAGAATGCAGTCAGTTTTTATCACCTGCAGCGGGAATCAGGACGCATCGCGCGTGTCTCAGTCCAGTCCGAAGAAGAGGCCTTACGTTATCTACGCATCAATCTTACGGCTCTAAACGTTCCCAGGGAAGTCTCCATCGCACTCTATGAAATTATTCGCAGCGGACTCCAGCCCAACCTTGTCTATGATGAAATTCGCACACAGCAACTGCTCCGCGAAGCCGAGGCAGCCGTCCAACCGGTAATTGGCGATGTTCAGGCGGGTGAGTCCATTATCGAACCCAATACCCGTGTAACCAATCTGCAAATAGAACGCTTGAATGCTTATCGACAGGAACTCGCCGCCAGTGAGCAAACAGACCTTGGCATTGATGCCCTGCTGATCGAACGCACGGTTCTGGCGGGTTTCATCCTGCTTGCCAGCGGTGTTCTCCTTAAAGTTATGGGCGGTCGTCTTTCTAGTGAGTTCTCATGGCAGGTTATGGTTTGTACCGTAACGGTAATAAATATGGGTATTATCCGGCTGATTCTCGAATTCGCGGAAGGAATCGAGCAAAGCGGCCAGGGTGGATTCCTTGCCCTCGTTCCGTGGCTCTCCCCTATCGCCCTGGGTCCAATGTTGATCACCTTCCTCCTTGGCCCGACTACCGCCGTCATTGTCGCCATCTGGGTCGCCTCTTTCAGTAGCCTCATCCAGGGAAACTCCATCGGCATCCTCTTCGCCTCATTACTGACGGCCATTATCGCGATACACCTCAGCCACGACATTCAGGTTAGGACACGGGTTGTCAGGGCGGGATTCTTCTCAGGTCTCGTGATGGCCATTTCCGCCCTGCTCCTCGGCTTACTGACTTCACTCGAAATAACCCCCATTTTCGAGCGTATGGGTGCGGCCATTTTCACCGGCGCATTTACCGGAATCGCAGTCGTAGGTATCCTGCCCATGCTGGAAAAATTCTCCAGGCAATCCACTAATATCACCCTCCTCGAACTGACAGATTTTAACCACCCTCTCCTCCGCCGGATGCAGGTTGAATGTCCCGGCAGTTACCATCACAGCCTCATGGTTGCCAACCTCGCCGAGAACGCTGCCGCCGCCATCGGCGCTAATCCCCTCCTCTGCCGTGTCAGTGCCTATTTTCACGATATAGGCAAACTAGTTAAGCCCGAATACTTTTCTGAAAACCAGCGCCAGGGCATAAACCCCCATATCGAACGCAACCCCTCGATGAGTGCGCTCATTATCAAAGCACATGTTAAGGAAGGTGTCATCCTAGCACGTAAACACAGGTTGCCCCGAGTCGTCACGGATGTTATCAAGGAACATCACGGCACTTCGCTCATTCAGTATTTTTATTACAAGGCACAACAACAAAGGAAACAACACACCAACGCACCCTTCGGCGAAGTTGCGATTGACTACGATCCGGCCGACGAAAGCACTTACCGCTATGAAGGACCCAGGCCCCATTTCAAGGAGAGCGCTATCATTCTCCTCGCCGATTCAGTCGAGGCAGCCAGCCGTAGACTGAAAAAAGTAACCC
>CAYQCG010000235.1:0-4286 GCA_964415925.1 uncultured Puniceicoccaceae bacterium
CCCGTTTCAGTCGTCCATGCAGTATTGTCTTCTCCATCAAACAGGGTGACAAAACCGTCATCCGATTGATCCTTGGCGCATCCAAACAGTATAAACTGTGCAATAAACAAGAAGAGTATTGAGCAGTAATGATTTTTCATAAGTTTCGTCTCAGGTATTAGGGTTGAGTTTTTGAGCAGTTTTTAGGGTAATATGGGTATATGTAAATTCCGTTGTATTTGCTAGTTATTTGCTACTTGTTCTCTGGGTCTGATGTTCTGGTTTAAGTTCCTCATGTAAGTGTTCATCATGCTTTCCATCCGGGTAACAATTTCTGGATGTTCAGCCGACAAGTCCCTGGTCTCGCCCGGGTCCTCACGCAGGTTGAATAATGACCCTGCTGCAGCAGATTCGCGACCCTGCATACCGACTCCTTCCCGAATCCGGCCCCCTGGTTTCTGGTCTTTGACCAGCAGCTTCCAGTCTCCATGTAGTATGGCTGATCCGGGCACGATGAAGGTATCATGAATGGGCTTTTCGAGTCTCTTGCCATACATATAGGGTAGAATGCTTTTACCGTCGATAATACGGTCATCCGGGACATCCACGCCCACGATCTCACAAAAGGTCGGTAACATATCGATAATGCCGGTGATTTCGTTATTGGTTGATCCTGCAGGGATTTTTCCCGGCCACCGCATCACGCAGGGAACCCGTATACCGCCTTCAAAATCCGTCCACTTGCCATCCCGCAAAATTCCCGAACTTCCAAAGCCATCGACATTGAGTTGTGGTCCGTTGTCAGAGGTATAAATAACCAGCGTGTTTTCTGACAGTCCATGCTTCTCGAGTTCTTCAAGCAACTGGCCCACGGCCCAGTCGAGTTGCTGGACACTGTCGCCGTAGACCCCATGTTTTGAAGTTCCTTTGAATTTCTCGTGCGGAACCCATTTGGTATGAGGAATATTCGATGCGTAATAGAGGAAAAAGGGTTGATCCTTGTTCTCACGGATGAACTCCAGTGCAGCCGGCACAAAACTCATGGTGCTGAAGCGGTCATTTTCCGTATCTACATCTGCAGCTTTCTCCAGGTTTTCGAAAATAACCCTGCCTTCATCGTCCTCATTGATATAACCGTAAAAATAATCAAAGCCGTGATGCGTTGGATTAAACTGTAGCCACTCGCCCAAGTGCCACTTGCCGACAATCCCTGTCGCATATCCACCTTCCTTCAGCAGTTCCGCGACTGTTATTTCCTTCGAATTCAATCCGCTTTCGTCATGGTGGTAAATGACTTTACCCATATCCACCCGTTGGGCATGACTTCCGGTCATGAAAGCTGCCCGCGTTGGAGAGCACCGATTGTGGACGTAGAAGCGGCTGAATTTCATGCCCTGTTCAGCGAGGGAATCTATATGCGGTGTATCAATGGTCTTCGAACCGTAGCAACTCAGATCACCATAGCCCTGATCATCCGCCAGGATGAAGATAATATTCGGTTTTTCAGCCGCACTTGCTACAAAGCTGGCAGCTAACGCTACCAGGATAATGAAGCTCTTTTTCATGTGAACCACCTCTACTGGTCGAAATATTCGACAAGCCGGTAAGCCTGTTTGTTCAGTTCTTTCATAGCATTTTTCAGTTCAGTGTAGGGCTCATACTGTATGTTGACTATGCCTTTATTTGAATTTCTGTTGGATGGGTCGGTTGTTAAATCCTCAGGATCATTATCCGAGTATCTGAACCAATGCCAGCCTACATTATGTTTACGTGCCAGAAGGTTCAGCGCCATATTCTGGTAATAGTAACCTCGTTCTGTTTGCGTTTTAACAAGCCAGCCAGCACCTGATTCATTGGAGAGTCCGGGAACGTCGTGTCCTTTGGCATACCACTCTGAAATGATGAACGGCTTGTCTGTCCATTTTTCCCAATTATCAAGCCGTTCTTTGGGGAGCATCCAATCCCCATACCAATTGATGCTCAAGACATCCGCATACTTTGCATACGTGCGCATTGCTGTCTCATTGTCACTTACACCAAGAAGACGGATACCGAGATAGAGGTGGTTTGGATCATGCTTTTTAATTGCCGTGGAGACGATGGAAAAGTAGCGCTCGAGATAATACGCATAAAAAGCGTCGCGATCATCCTCTGTGATAGCATCCATCCCGACATTTTGATGTCCCTTCCTTTTTATCAGCCAGGCCAATGCTGCCTTGTAACCCTGTTCACTTGTATCCAGCTGCAAACACAGGTCGAGAGCATTGGTTCTCAGAGGCATTTCATTATCCGAAAAGTGACCTATAAGGTAAGGGTCCTCTTTGGTTTCAGACAATTGCTGAGCGTATTGGTCGGCGAACACTTCAAATTCCGGATCGAAGACATAAATAACGTTGCCTTTGTATTTATGGTTCCCTGTTCCCATTTGGGCTGCACCCCGCTGCTTGGCGTACGAGGCCATGAAGTTCCACGATTGCGTGTAGGGCAATCGGTTTTCAGCTGTTTTCAACAATGAAGTGTTAGACCAGGCCGCGGTGCCATTGAAGCCGATCTCCTTCAGCAGCTCATTAGCGGATTCTGCCCAAACTTTCTCCGTTCCGTATTTTTTCTTTAAATTTCGACGATAGTTATCACTTCCACCTGGGCTAACGGCACAAACGGCCTTATTTATATAAAGGTATCCGTCAGGATCCACCAGCCACCAGCGGCCATTGATCTTCCTGGTGTGAAAGTATCCGGTAGCCTTAACCCGCATGTCGATCCTTCCTCCATAGCGGCTATACTGAGGGTCGGGCTGCTGCCTGTACCCAACAAGTTGATGTATCGTATAGGTTTCTTTCGGCTCCCATTCCTGTGTTATTCTTTTCTTTGCCTCAATCAATAGACGCTGCCCTGTTTTCGGAATACTATTCTCTTCTCCAAACACCGCTGGCATAGAAAGGACTAACCATGCAAGCAGCATTAAACTTGGTGATCTCCAATGTTCAGGCTTCATCCTACTGATCTCCTTTATAGCCAACCGCCGGGGTCATTTCTTCAGGAGAGGGAACCTTCGGCCTGAGTCTCTGTATTGCCCGGGCATAGAGCGGGTTGTCGATCTCGTTAGTCCATTCATGGGGATCCCTGGAGCAGTCGTAGAATTCCTCTTCCCCATTAACATAGCGTATGTAGCGGAATTGCTCGGTCCGGATACTCATATGTTCGTCAAATGCCGTACGGGCTCTGGATTCGCTCGGCGCGTCGGGATCCTCAAGCAATGGCAGCAGTGAGATTCCGTCAATTTGTCCTGCGGGGGCCTCAAGACCGGTTAACTCCATCAACGTGGGATAGATGTCGAGAAGGGAGACAAAGCGTTCGCTACGCCCCCGTGGTGCAGTCACTCCCGGAACCCTGAACATCATGAGCGCATGCGTTGACTCTTCCCAAAGGGTGCCTTTGGTCCAGTGAAGTTTTTCGCCAAGGTGCCAGCCATGATCGCTCCATAATACAACGATCGTATTGTCCTTGTAGGGGCTCTTCTCGAGTGCCTTCAACACGCGCCCGATCTGCTCATCCGCAAATGTCGTGCATGCCAGATAAGCCTGGATGCCTTCCTTGTGGTCGTTGTTCTCCCTGATCGTTTTGAGTAAATAATCGTTCTTGTTAATGACAAGTTCACGACCGATTTGGGGTATGTCTTCCAGGTCGTCTTCCCTCATTTCGGGTATCACAATTTCATCCAGGGGATACATATCAAAATACTCCTTCGGGACATACCATGGTAGGTGAGGGCGGAAGATACCGCAGGCGATGAAAAACGGTTTGTCGTGGTCTTTCTCTAGTTGCTCAATCGCAAAATCCGCATACTTCCAATCGGAGATTTCCTCTTTCAGCAGATGGTAGACGCCCCAATCCTGTATCGTAACTTTGCCTCCTCTGGTCACGGCCCAGCCGTTCAAGGGAGCATTCGGCGGCTTGGGGTCACCTTTCTGGTTCATCAGTTCATCCCAGGCTCCCGGATTGATATTCCTGATCCTGTAACCGTGATCGATCTTACCCGAAGCGGCAGTGTAGTATCCCGCCTGTTTGAAGTGATACGGAAGAGAAATTGAGTCGCGGACTTCAGGGCTTCGATCAGTTGGATAGCCATTGCCATAGACTCCTGATCGCCAGGGCGCGATCCCGGACAATACGGCGGTTCGTGAGGGCGTACAAACTGCAGACGCAGCATAAGCGCGGACAAAGTTCACACCGCTGTCAGCTAACGCGCGTATATTTGGAGCGATCACTTTGCCCGTGTAGCGGTTGGGATCGTCGAGTAACCAGCT
>CAYQCG010000236.1:0-4270 GCA_964415925.1 uncultured Puniceicoccaceae bacterium
CGAAAGAACGAAATCGATATTTACGAAATACCGATTGTCCAGGTTACCCGCCAATACATGGCTGTATTACACAATATGGAGCGCCTCAGCCTTGAAATTGCCGGTGATTTTTTTGTCATGGCTGCACAGTTAATGTACATCAAAAGCCGCCTCCTTCTACCGAGAGAGCAACGTCCGGAAGTCGAAGATGAAAGCGGAGAAGAAACCGATCCACGTTGGGATCTCGTCCAGCAATTACTGGAATACAAGCAGTTCAAGGAATCAGCGGAATCCCTCAAAGCCTGTATCGAAAAACAGCAGGATTACCTGCCGAGGATCTTCTCCGAAAATGGACATGATTATTACAAGCGCGCGTTAAAACCGACAGATAAACTGGAGCTTTGGAACACTTTTAACCTGGTTCTGCGAAGACTTTCAGAAAAAATAAAAGTCGGTGAAATCCATGATGAAACAGTTACAGTTGCGGACCGGATGGAGCATGTCCTGCTGATTCTAAAACGTGAAAAATTTTCATCCTTCACCGATCTGGTGGGAGAGGGGCGGATTACCCTGACAACACTTGTGGCGACATTTCTGGCCGTTTTGGAACTTGCCCGTCTAGGTATGTTGGAGGTGAGCCAGAATGACATGTTCGAAGAAATAAATTGTAAATTACTGGCACCAGAACTTGTTAATGATAAAGTGGATAGTGACGATATGGAATAACTGGGGTCTTGCTTTGTCCAGATAGTTAAGCAAATTAAGGGTGTGGAATTAAACAAAACAAAGGCAGCTCATTTAATCGGTGTAGGATTAGACAACACCGATGGACACAAACGGATTACTCAAGGTGAGCAGTTTACGCTTGCTGGTGGCTCTGCAGAGACGCACGAGCGTATGACAGAAACCGTGGTCAAAACCTTTGAGGACATGAAACAGCGTGGAAAGCAGTTAGAGACGGTCGAACCGAAGGAACTGGCAGATATCATCCACAAGAATCTACCCAAAGGATAAGCTTGCATTGTAGGCTTGCTGTAAATTTCCATACCCTCTTAACTTTTGCATATGGCAGACATAAAAGAATTAACAACAGACTCTTTTGATGCGGCGACGGCACAGACACAAGACACACCCGCATTAGTTGACTTTTGGGCACCCTGGTGTGGACCCTGCAAATCTATTGCGCCTATCCTCGAAGAACTGGCCACGGAGATGGACGGCAAGGTGCAGATCTATAAAGTCAATGTAGATGAGAATTCTGAAGTAGCCGGCAAATTTAATATTCGTGCCATCCCAACACTTCTTCTCTTCAAGGATGGAAAAGTTGCTGATCAAATTGTGGGTCTGGCTAACAAGGATTCGATCAAGTCGAAGATTGAAGCTGTTGCTTAAGCCGCAAGACTAAAACCGTAGCAAAGCAGTATCCCGTATAGTAACAGGATACCCGCAGTAGCAGCCAGTAATCGATCAAACTGCTTCCTTTCTACTGCACGAGTCATTTTAATGACGATTAACAATGCGGGCGGTAATATCAAACTGCCGAGAAGAATCGTAGCCGAAACATTTCTAAAGTAAAGTAACAATGGTACGGTAGCAGCCACCAGGTCGAACAGAGTATATTCGAAAACCCCAAATATTTGACCAATACGGACTATCAGGGTTTTTTTCCCTGCTTCCTTATCCGTACTATAGTCCCTGTAATTATTGAGAACCAGCAGATTTGAGGACAAAGAACCAATACCCAATCCCAACCAGACGGCGTTGATCACAGGACTCGTCAATTCGACAACTTCGAGTGTAGAAGCTGCAACCACAATTGCTATAAATGTGCCTGATACGGCAACGACTCCAAAAAAGACGAGGACGAAGAACTCACCCCATCCATTATAAGCCAAAGGAAAAGGGCCTCCCGTGTAAGCGATTCCACTGAGGATGCAAAGGATAACAAGAATAAGCCAGGAGACAGCGACCTCAGCCCTCAGGATTATGGCGATGCCAACCAGAAATGAAGCCGTGAAAGTTATAACAGTAGCCCTCCACATTGCCTCTGGACTTACAAGGCCGGCAGCCACGGCGCGTGTGGGTCCAATACGTTCGCGGGTATCAGCTCCCTTTTGGAAATCATAGTAATCGTTCGCATAGTTAGCCCCAATCTGAAGCAAAACCGCGAACAACGCGCACAAAGCGAAAGTAATCCAATCCCTGTATCCATGGTAATTTGCAAGAAAAGCGCCTACCGTAACCGGGACAAATGCGGCTGGCAGGGTTTTAGATCGCGCTGCAAGTATCCACGGATACATCACACAATATTATGGCGATCCTGCTGAAAAGTCGATACGGCGTATATATTTATGTGTGTGGGATTCCAGAATTTCACTTGTAGTGAAGTTGTCTAAATGAAGAAGGTTTAATCCAGTTTCTGTTATCAGTATAATCTCTACAATACAGTAGGCAGGCCGTAGCAGGGTATTTATAGTCGAATAACTCGGCTCTGTATTTAGTTGTAAGTCACCATCAGCACTGTTAGTATAAACACTCACCTTGAAGTGCACTATCTGGCTGGTAAGGAGCGTACGAGACGATGCGGATCCGGAAAGCAATTCCGCATTCAGCCAGTAATCCATTTGTCCAATATGCACTACGTCCGATGAGTCAGTGTGTATGTAGTCCTGAAGTGAAAGCAAAGGATCTAATTGAAGACGATAGAGCCGCCAGGTTGATAACTGAGTCTTTCCAAAAGAAACTTCTTCGGGTCGCATGTCGTAAACGATGGCAACAGGCAGACCCGCTGTATCTTTGGCAGTAAATGCGAGAAGACTCGTATTCGTTACCCAATCTGTTTCGCTTTGATGAACTTGTAACCATCCTTTACCGTTATTTAAGAGCAAAGTGGCTTCAAGATCCCTCTGGAGGACAGCAAATATCTGCTCAACGCCGGAATCCATCTCCTGAAATTTTGTTTGTGTGTCGTAGGCTTCCAGAAGACTTGAAACCGACTTCAGTACAAGTATTGAAGTGATTGTCATAATTGAGGCCGCAACAAGCACTTCCACTAATGTAAACCCCCTTGTATTCATCGATGAATGACCAGCCTCATGGAATATTCAGGTGCTTTTTCTTCAAGGGATAGCAAATATTCATTGAAATTTACTGCTGGGTCTGGAGCACTCGCTATTTGTATTACTATCCTGACTACACGATGATTCAATGTTGTACTCAACGCAGATTCGATCAGAGTGGCCTTAGATCGAATAAAATACGTTAGCTGCTGTTCAGGATCTTCATTCGAAGAATTCCAGACATTGGTTAACGACAGTGTATCATTATGTAACTCATAATCTACTGCCTTATCCGTTGAGTGAACAACGATGTAACTGACGCAGTTTGAGCTCAAGTGATCGTCAATAGTATCGAACTCAATCTGTTTCAATCGGTCTGCAATGATTTGTCGTATTTCTGTCCGTGTTGGCTTCCGGCTATCACTATATCTCTGAAGCATGGGTGCACCTAAAGCCAGCAGGCCGATCAATGAAACTCCCAGGACAGAAAGTGCTATCATCACCTCTAGCAGGCTGAAACCTTGGCTCTTAACAAGTATCAGACGACAGGCACATCTCTTCCTCAAAGGCGTAATGAATTTGTACATCAGTCCCATGAATATACCCAGCGCCAGTTTGGGTTATTTTCCGTGTTGACGGACAATATCGCCACATTCGAATGCAAGTGTGATTGATTTTCCGGGAGTATATCATCTGGCAGAGTGCCAATATCTTGAACCGGTATTAGACCATCCAAATCCCTATCCACGATAATGAGGATATTAGGGTTATTAAATGAGTCTGCCAGAAGGCCCGGATACGATTCAGTATTTGTTGGGATAAAGTCGTCTTCTGAAAGCGTCAGAAATCGGAGGCCTTTAGGGTTGGCTTGCTGGGCATAAGGATCATCCAATTCCGCTCCAGTGCTTGCGAGTCCCGTCATCACCTGGATAAAACGTTCATTGTCGTCTGCGAGATTGAAAGCTGCACCCTGAGTCATTTCCGGATAGTACCCGTATTCAGCCCGGAAACGTTCATAAGCCAAAGCAATATTCTGGAACTGAAACTTTGTCTCTTGAATTCTTGCAGCGGTAACTGCCCAACTCCCGGCTGGTATTATCAAACCGGCCAATATACCAATAATGCCAATGACAGTGAGTATTTCCAGGAGAGTGAAGCTGTACGCGCGATGATATCGACAGAATATTCCCATTCCATAGTAAATGCAAACGGATTTGGTGGCTAAGTCTACT
>CAYQCG010000237.1:0-4269 GCA_964415925.1 uncultured Puniceicoccaceae bacterium
TCCGGCAACTGATATAAGGTAGCGGTCAAGACACGGGTCTTTGAGACGGGCCAAAGCTTCACTAGTAATTTCCCTTGTCGATTCATCACCAGATCCCAGAAATTCGATTAATAGCTCCCTGCTTGATTCACCACCGATATAACCCAACGCGTTAATGGCTGCATTCCGGACGGCAGAATTATTGTTCTCCGCAAAATCCCCGACGGTCGTCTCATATTCCGATTTATTCATTTCGGCTATAGCTCTCAGAAGGACGACTTTCTCGTCATTACTCAAACGGTCTGTCTGGGTAATGATTCTATCCCAAAGTTCAGCCCATTCTGTTTCGAGGGCTGCCTTAATCAAAAAAGCTCTCTCCGGCGTCTGATTTTTATCTAAGAGGGTTTGGAGGGTATTTGCTGCGGCACCTTGATCCAGAGATGCAAGTGCTTTGAAGGCTGCTATGCGGATTGCAAATGAGTCTTTAGAGTCTATAATGTTCTGCAAATGCCTGGTCGTGTAGGCACCGGAATCCAGGTATGCCTGAGCAATCGCGGTGCGTTTTTCATTTCTTGTATCACGCCATTGCTCATAGAGGAAATTTGCGACTACAGGGCCACCTATTTTACCGAGCGTTAACAGTACATGGTCATCAACCGGGATCCTGTTTTTTCTGGTAAGGTTGACCAGATTCTGTGCCACTGCTTCATCCTCATGATATGACAGAGCATTCAGCCACATACCACGTTCGTCACTACCAGCTCTTTCCAAGCCTTCCAGTAGTAGCCTGCTTACACCCGGTATTTGGATTTCTCCGAGAGACTTGATTGCGCTCTCCCGTATGAGAGGTTCTCTGCTATTCATCCCCAACTGCTGTAATTTTTCAATGGATGCGTTACTTCCGAGAAGACCGGTCAACCTGACCAGGTAAGAGCGTGAAATGAGCGGTAAATCCAAGTTATCAATCTGTGAAAGTAACTCCATTTCCAGTTGCAGATGCTTTTCCCTGTCAAAGCCAGGTGCAGTGGTCTTGGCGACTTCGGACTTCAAGGCACTCAATGCGTTATAGCGCTCATCGTAATCAGTCGATGCGAGTTGTTTAATCAGGTCTGTAACGTTCCCGTTCAGTGAAAGAAACGGAAATACCATTAGGATGATAAAAGCTAGCTTCATGGAAATTGATAAAAAGTTGAAACGAGTAGTCGGGTTTGGTCAGGCAGGCAGGTCATAACCGGCACGACGTGGTCGGTCCATCATTCTTCTGGCAACAACGTCACCCACAATGTTTTCACTGGCCGGGTCCCATGAAATTGGTCTCTCCAGCCGTTCTGCAATACCGGCCAACAGGCAGATTTCGCAACTATGGTGACCGACGTCGACATTGCAGATTGGCGTGCCGCGGGTCCGGATACATTCAAGCCAGTTGGCCCGGTGATTATCCGATTCATATAATCTTTCGTCGCCGGCCCCCAGTGGAGTGTTCTCGAGGTATGCTGGATCCGTATCCAAGCCATTACGGCTAACCATGACTTCTCCTTGGGTGCCGATGAACCGTATCATATGTCCACGCTGTTCCGGGTGATTGCGGATTACTTTTACGCCATTGGCATACTGATGGTACTGGTAGGGCTCACCTTGATAGCCTTTGGGGACAAAGAGGGTAGGGCCGGAATGATCCATACCGAAGGCCCACTGGACGATGTCATAATGGTGTGCTCCCCAATCTCCGTTCTTCCGTGAACCATAAGCCCAGAAGCGTCGCCAGCCTCCGCTGTAAATACCTTGCGTACGTTCGCTAAAGTATTCCTCATAGGGAGTTGGACCGAGCCATTTGTCATAATTGAATCCCGCTGGGACAGGTTCCGGAGGTTTAAGGAATTCCGGAGGAAATTCACCGAGACGGACATGAACAGCCTTGATATCACCGATCCATCCATTGCGCACCATTGTCGCAGCCTTTCGAAACCTGCTGTCAGAGCGCTGTTGCGAGCCGACTTGCAGGACACTGCCATACCGGTTGCGGGCTTCGACCATGGCCTTACTCTCAGCGATCGTTAGAGTCATCGGTTTTTCCACATAGACGTCTTTTCCGGCACGCATAGCCGCGATTGAGATGGCGGCATGCCACTGGTCAGGCGTCCCTACGACGACCGCATCGATATCAGGCCGCTGGAGCAGTTCTTCATAGTCTTCATATACACTGCAGGATCCGCCTGAATTACTTTCCACATTTTCTCTCGCATTTTTCAGGGCAGTCTGGTCAACATCGCAAACTGCGAGGACCTCGGTACTCTGCTCGCTCAAGTAATAGTTCCGGTGACCTCTCATAATCAGGCCGTTACCGATCAGGCCGATACCGATCCGACTGTTCGCACCAACCCTGCCTCCGAGGCCGATTGTTTGTGATTTAACGATCTGGGGCGAGGCGAGTGACGCACCCAGCAACAAGCCACTTTTCTGTAAGAACTGTCTTCTTTTCATAGGGGTATGACAATTTGTATATTCAATGAAATCCTACCTGCCTAGGCAAAACTGAATTTAAAATGAAGGAAAAATGCCCGGTTAAGATAGAATGGCGGTGGGTGAGGGATTCGAACCCCCGGAGCCTTGCGGCTCAATGGTTTTCAAGACCACCGCGATCGACCACTCTGCCAACCCACCGTATCAAACCTAGCTATCGGTAAGTTTTTACCGTGTCAAAACCCTAGAAACGTCAATGAGTGTAAATATTTTAGGCTTTTAACCATTTTAATCTGCACATAACGCTTCTAAAATGTAAATTATTTTTACAATCAGCCTCTGAATAACGTTACTTTCATGGTTTTATGCTCTGGAGGGTAACATTAGGTAAAAATCTTTTAAAATACTGAAGTTAAAGGAAATCCCTTATTTTTCCATTAGACAAGTGTTTATATGCCGGCTATTTTTAAGACTAATGTAGAACAGGAAAAGATGAGACCCGTATGACTTTTCCGATCCAAGTAAGCATCTAATGTATCATCACTCTAATAGTAATAACTCAGGCTTCACCCTAATCGAACTGACTATAGGCATGGGAGTGCTTACACTGGTATTGGCCACAATGTTCAGTGCCCTTACACAATCCATTTCAACCAAGGAACGTGCCAAGAGCCTGACCTTTGCCCATCAGGCCATGCAACTGGAACTGATGGAGCTTCAATCCCTTAGCTGGAGCGAAGTAGAAGCACTGTCCAGCACAACCCTCAGCTTAAGTGCTAATTTTCCTGAGGTCCCCCTGAGGAATCCTTCCTTCACCCGTAGCGTGACGGATCCGAATGCCGTTACCCGTAATGTAACCTTAACCCTGAGCTGGGAAGACCGCGAAGGCCGTATTCACTCGCGTGAACTGAGCACACAGCTCGTTAAAGGAGGCTTGTATGATTACCAGACACAAGCTTACTGACGAACATAAATCCAAAAAAGGCATCACCCTGATAGAGACACTGGCGACGATGACCATTGGCTCAATCCTGCTCGTGACGGTTACACAGACACTTTTTACATCACAGGTGGAGTCCATTCGTCTGGCTAATTATACGGAAATGAGCCTTGATGTACGCACTACCCAGAGATGGTTCAATGATGATGTTTTTAACACAGGCAGTGTTGATTTCGTTGACGAAGATGAACTGGTCCTGACCCGCAGTGATGACAGCAGCACGGTTACCTACGCATACGATCAAGATACTGCAACTTTGACGCGCACATCAGGATTAAACGTCAAAACCGTGCTGAACAATATTGAAGACTTTACGCTGGCTTATTATTATCTCGGAGACGAATCCGACAATCCCCGACCCATCACGGGATTAAGAACCGAACAGATACACCGAATACGCCTTCAGGCAAATTTGTCTAAAGGCCTGGAAAACAAAAATCGCGAAACTTTCACGGTCATGGCCGGTGGGGTCTTGCGTAACCGACCTATCGTACAATGACGCCAAACTCTCAAAAAGGCTCAGTTATTATTGCTTCCTTAATCCTGGCGGTAATTCTGGGTACCGTTACGTTCAACTTTTTGAACTACAGTTTGCATGAATATACGAAAGCTGAGCAACAAATGCTTGAGCTGGAAACACAGTTACTAGCCGAAAATACAGCGCAGGAGGCAATTGCTGATATGTCGCTTGGAGATTGGACTGGCTGGACTGTTTTAGGTGATGAGGCAAGTTATACGAACAACAATCCGAATGTTTCTGACGGTATCACAGCCAGCGTGTCTGTCCAGATCACAGATATAGACTCCCAAAATCCGTCACTTCAGATTAC
>CAYQCG010000238.1:0-4269 GCA_964415925.1 uncultured Puniceicoccaceae bacterium
GTATCACGATACAAGTTGACCAGAATACCAACATTACGGTGTCCGGTGCTGACAAGCATATGGTTGGGCAAGTCGCCGCCGATATTTTCCAGTATTATCCAGTCGAGCCCTATAAAGGTAAGGGAGTAATTATTGATGGCATGTATGTCCGCCGCAAGGAGGGTAAAAAAGCGGGTTAAGGAGATCTCTTATTATGGATTTAATTAAAAAACGACAACTTCGCCAACGCCGTGTCTGGCGCATCCGTAAAAAGATTCGCGGCACTTCTGAACGTCCCCGCTTGTGTGTCCATTTCAGTAACAAGCATATTTACGCTCAGGCTATTGACGACACGAATGGCCGAACCTTGATTTACCTTTCCACCCTCGGAAAAGAACTCCGTGATGAAAAACTCAAATCAAACCGCACCGGTGCCGTCCGGCTGGGTGAAGTTTTTGGCCAGAAGGCTAAAGATGCTGGCATCTCCAGTGTTGTCTTTGACCGGAATGGCAGGATTTATCATGGATCCATTAAGGACTTTGCGGATGCTACCCGAAAAGCCGGATTACAATTCTAAACTTTTTGCCCACTATGGCTGACGACGAAACCAAAGATACCAAGAAAGTAACCAACGCTGACAGCGAATACGAAAAGGCTGCGCCAAAGGTACCGGAGCAAGTCCTGCGTGCACCCACTCAAGTGTCGCCTTCCGCAGTGGTGGAATTGCCCGAGCAAAAATCACCACAACCCGCAGCACCGCAGCACAAGCATAAAGAACGCGGTGGCCGCCGTTCTGGTGATCGCCGGGGCGGACGTCGTGAGGCGCCCGCTGAAGAGGAAGATAATGGCTTCAGCGAAAAACTCGTCCATATCAATCGTTGTGCAAAGGTCGTAAAGGGTGGCCGCCGCTTCAGCTTCTCTGCACTTGTTGTAGTCGGTAATCGCGAAGGACAGGTCGGTGTGGGTTATGGCAAGGCGAAGGAAGTTCCGGAGTGTATTCGTAAGGGTACCGAGCAGGCTCACAAGAACCTTATTTCAATTGAATTGAAGGAAAACACCATTCCACATGAGGTTACCGGTGAGCATGATGGCGGTAAGGTCCTCCTGCGCCCGGCCAGTCCCGGAACCGGTGTTATCGCTGGGGGCGGTGTCCGTGCCGTTCTTGAATCCTGCGGTATCCGTGATGTGCTTTCCAAGAGTCTGCGTTCCAACAACCCTGGTGCGGTTGTCTTTGCGACGCTCGATGCGCTCAAGCAACTTCGCAGCGCTCAAACAATCAATCAACTGCGTAAGGCAGACTGATCTAATTATTATCATGCGACTTCATAATATAACCAGTGGTAAGAACAGCACCCATTCACGCAAGCGACTTGGTCGAGGCCATGGTTCCGGTCATGGCAAGACTTCCGGCCGTGGTCACAAGGGGCAGCGTTCCCGCGCCGGTTCCAGTCAGCGTCCGGGTTTTGAATCTGGTCACGTTCCACTTTACCGTAAACTGCCCAAGCGGGGCTTCAATAAAAAGCACTTCAAGAAAGTGTGCCTTATCGTCAATGTAGGTGACTTGGCCCGCCTGGATGAAAACCTGAATGAAGCAGATCGCTCTACACTCGCAAAGGCCGGACTTGTTCGTAATGATGATCTCCCACTGAAGGTTCTTGGTGATGGGGATATCGACCGTGCATTGACGATTACCGCCAATCACTTTTCAACCAGCGCCCGGGAAAAAATTGAAAAAGCAGGTGGCAAAGCCATCTTGATTGAGTCTCCTGCGGCCGCATCCCAAACGGAAGAGAAGAAGGAACCGGCTTCTGAAGCCGATTCCTGATCAAGGAATTTCACGGAATGATTTCCGCATTTGTTAATTGCTTTAAAATACCCGACTTACGGGACCGCATCCTCTTTACCTTGATGATGCTTTTCATCGCCCGTATTGGCGCCAATATCCCTCTGCCGGGAATAAATCCTCAGCCATTACAGGACTTCTTTGCGGCCCAGAGCGGAGGAGATAGCGGGAACCTGTTGGGACTTTACAACATGTTTACCGGGGGTGCCTTGCTTAAAGGCGCGGTTTTTGCCTTGGGTATCATGCCATACATTAGCGCGTCTATTATCATGCAGATCATGGGTGTGATCATGCCCCAGATTGCGCGATTACAGCAGGAAGGTGAAGTAGGACGTCAAAAAATTACCCAATATACCCGTTACTTGACACTGGCTATCTGTATTGTTCAGGGCCTGCTCCTTCTGCTCACACTTGAAAATCCGGCAAATTTATTTACCGGATATGATCCGACTATATATGGATCTATTGTCCTTCTGGACCATGTCTGGTTTCTCGTTACAGGTATTATTTTCCTTACAACGGGGACAGTCATTCTGATGTGGATCGGAGAACAAATTACCCAGCGGGGCATAGGAAACGGTATCTCTATTCTCATTACGGTGGGTATTCTGGCCGATCTTCCCGGCGCACTGAACCTCACCTACCGCCTATTTACAGCTCCTGTTGGTGCTGATGCTCAGTTATCCCTCCCCGAGGGTCTTATCATGGGCTTGTTTTTCTTTCTCGTATTGGGAGGTATTATTTATCTTACCCAGGGGCAGCGCAAAATTCCCGTGCAATATGCCAAGCGCGTTGTGGGACGTAAAGTGTATGGTGGGCAAAGCAGCTTCCTGCCCCTCAAAGTCAATTATTCAGGTGTGATGCCGGTTATTTTCGGCAGTGCCATTTTAATGGGTTTGCAGCAGATTATCAGTTGGTTGGGCGCTGCCACAGAGTTGCGCTTTCTTGTCAATGTAGGTAATTTTTTCTCACCGAACAGCACTTGGTATTACATCATTTTCGGGTCGCTCATTATGATGATGAGTTATGTATGGGTATCCATGATGTTCAAACCCATCCAGATCGCGGATGATTTGAAGAAGCATGGTGGTTACATACCAGGCGTCCGCCCGGGAGCGCCTACCGCGAAGTTTCTGGATTTTACCATGACCCGCCTGACCTTTGCGGGTGCAGTAGGGCTTACCATTATTGCCATCATCCCCAGCCTCGTTTCTGTTGCCAAAGGTATTCCTTACACGGTTTCACAGTTCTTCGGGGGAACCGGTATGCTCATTATTGTGGGCGTATTCCTCGATATGTTACGCCAGATCGAGACTTTTCTCCTGCAACGACATTACGACGGATTCCTCCGGAAAGGGCGGATTCGCGGTCGTAGTGCAATGGGACGGACACGGCAACTGGTTGATTCCGCCAGTATGGGTAATATTCGCAAGATTTTCTTTTGGGTAATGGGCCTCTTCGTGAGTGGTTTTATTGCCTGGGCCCTTAACGCTTCAATGTACGAATAAGGCATTTCTGATTAATGATCCCGATCAAGAATAGCCAGGAAATCCGCTGCATGCGCGAAGCATGCAGAATTGCCGCGAACGTATTGGATCGCCTGTGCAATGAGGTTGAACCGGGTGTGAATACTTATGATCTCGATCAACTAGGTAAACGTCTAATCGAGGGTTACGGCGCAATAAGCGCTTGTTATGACTATCGTGTCGGTCTCAAACGCTACCCTGCTTACACCTGCCTTTCAACTAACGAAGAAGTCGTGCACGGGATCGGAAGCCTGGAGCGGGTCCTCAAGGAAGGAGATCTTATTACAGTCGATGTGTGTGTTATCTATAACGGATGGGTAGGGGATAATGCACGTACGGTGGGTGTTGGAAGGGTGTCTGAAGAGGTTGGTAATCTACTCAAAGCGACACAGACCGCTCTAACGAAAGCAATCGATCAGGCACGTCCTGGAAAATATGTCGGCGACATATCCAATACGGTGCAACGCTACATTGAGTCAAAGGACTTTGGAATCGTTCGAGAGTTTGTCGGACACGGTGTTGGTCGCAGTATGCACGAACCACCTCAAATCCCCAATTTTGGGCCACGAAATCGTGGTGAGAAATTGAAACCTGGCATGACTCTGGCAATTGAACCCATGGTCACCCTTGGAAGGCCTGAGACGGAAATACTTTCAGACGGTTGGACTGCTGTGACCCGTGATCGTAAACCGAGTGCGCACTTTGAGCATACGGTGTTGATTACACGTGGTGATCCCGAAATTTTGACTGTTCCCGAAGCCCAATGTGATATAATTGCTCGTAACAACGAAAAAGTCAGTGTTGACAAAACATGAAAAAGTGTTTGTCAATCTTATCTTTTCGCGCATTTCACGCCCTGGCCCGGGGTATGCCGTTCTAACTTTTGCCTAACCTAAACATTATCATACAATTATGCCACGC
>CAYQCG010000239.1:0-4266 GCA_964415925.1 uncultured Puniceicoccaceae bacterium
GGATTATCAGAATATACTCTGGATCATACGTTTAAAACTGGGACATAATGAAGTGGAACGGCTACTGGAATCAGATTATCTCAACCAGCAGGAGTACAGGGAATTTACCGAAGCATATGACTACCTGCTCCGGGTTCGTTGCGAATTGCACTTTCAAAGTTCGATGCCGACCGAGTTACTGAATTTGGAGAAACAGCCGAAAATTGCCTGGTCACTTGGCTACAAGCGTACGGATATATTCGAACGGGTTGAAGCTTTTATGCGGGATTACTACCGCCATGCCCGAAATATCTGGCGAATATCAGAATACCTTGAGCAAAAGCTGGCAGTCAGCAGTCGAAATAAAGTCAGCTTCCGCGAAGTCATACGCTCACGTCAATCTCTGCCACATCGTGAGATCGATGGTTTCACGATATCAAATAACACGATATACGCTGGAAATGAAACTGTCTTTGAAGAGGACCCTGTACGTCTTGTCAGACTATTCCGTCATGCGCAGCAGTATTCAGTGGAACTCGATTTGGATTTAAAGGGACTGGTCCGCCATTCGGTGCATATGATTACACCACGTGTGCAGCGTTCTCCCGAAGCAACCCGCAGTTTCCGTTCTATTTTGCAGGCCAAGGGTATTGTCTATCCATACTTATATTTGATGCATGAGTTAGGAGTTCTGGGCAGGATGATTCCGGAGTGGCAGGACATGGAGTGCCTGGTACAGCATGAATACTATCATCGGTATACGGCAGATATTCATACCCTGAATACGATAAAGGAATTAGATAATGTTTTTAACCGGGAAGGTGATTATGCAGCTAAGTATCATGAAGCGATCAGACAGGCAGACACGCCGGCACTGCTCTACGTGATATTGCTGTTGCATGATATCGGGAAGGGGAAAAGCATTAAGGAACATGCCACTATCGGCGCACAAATGAGTATGGATATTTTACGGAGACTCGGTGTAAAAAAAGAACTGGAAAACAAAATTCTGACTATTATTCGGCTGCATCTCGATATGGCACGATATTCGCAACACTACGATATCGATGATCCAAGAACACCAGAGACCTTTGCCGATATTGTGGAAGACAGCGATACCCTCCGTATGCTTTATGTTCACACCTATTGTGATGCCAAGGGCACTGCCAGCAGTCTTTGGAACAGCTATAAGGACACACTCCATACACAGCTTTATAAAGCTACCCTGCAACGATTTGGAGAAATTGAAACCCATCCTCAAGAAACCATGCTCTCCAGAGATACAGTCCGTGATTTAGTTCCCGAATTAAATGAGGACGAAATTGAGGCCCATTACAATTTACTACCGGAACGCTACTTCATTAACAGCAATGCTGAGGAGGTTGCGCTCCACTTGAGAATGGTCCACCGGTTGCTACGCACGATATCTGAAGCGGACTCGATTGGTTCCCTCGTGCCAATAGTAGAATGGTCAGATGATTTAAACCTATCCTTAACCGTTGTAAATATTGTTACATGGGATCGATCCGGCTTATTTTACCGTCTGGCAGGTGCTTTTAGTGTAGCCGGTCTATCCATTATTAGCAGTAAGGCGATCACACGGGCCGATCACATTACAATAGACACATTCTATGTTTGTGAACCGGGAGGTGGCGTAGTTCAGAACAAGAACACCCGCCAGTCTTTCCAGCAGCATCTAGAGGAAGCTTTGCTCCATAACAAAGACCTCATGCCGACAATTCTGGAACAATCCAGGCGTTTGAAGAAACCGATGTATCTTGAAAAAGATACCAGGCTCCGGGCTCAACTTCCTTCACGGGTAGATGTTTACCATGAACTTTCCCTGCAAAGAACAATTATTGAGCTACATGCCACTGATAAAATCGGCCTGCTTTACAAGGTAGCGAAAACCATTTACGACTGTGGATTTGATATCACGTTTGCACGCATTGCCACTGAACGTGACGTTGCTGTAGATACATTCTACATTGAAGAGATTGATAAGCACAATACCACGGATGCAGGGGAGCTTATTGAACTTCGTGAAGCCTTGAACCTGATTATCCGTGATGAGGATGAGCGTGCGCAGGCAACTCAATCCTAGTCATATATAACATTTGTGCAGAGGCATAATTGCCCTAAAGTTCATCAAGGTCATGCAAACCGAACACAGCATACTTGATTCGTTATACAGTATCAGCAGCCTGGTCAACCAAACGAACAGTCCACAGGAAGCACTTGAAATTATAATAGATGAAATAATGGCAGTACTTCCTGCCGCCAGTGCTTCAATAATACTAATCAACCCGGATACAGGTATGCTGGAAATTGAAGCGATCAGGGGTTTACCTGAAGAGTCCAGAGAAATCCAACTTCGAATGGGACAAGGTGTTACGGGCTGGGTGGCCCTTCATGGTGAGCCGTTGATTGTGGAGGATGCACGTTATGAAACGCGCTATTACCAGGTAGTTGAAAACATTCGTTCGGAACTCGCCGTTCCAATGACTGATAAGGACACTGTCATAGGAGTCGTCAATGTTGATAGTCCGGAGATATGCGCGTTTACCGAAGACCACTTAAAACTGCTTACGCTGCTAACAAATGAAGCGGCCAAAGTGGTCAGCAACCTCTGGCTTATAAACCAGCTTAAGACAAAAAATGCCCAATTGGAAGCCATAGTCAATGCCGGGCAAATTATTGGCTCCAAGCTGGAATTGGGATCCTTGCTCAATAGCCTGACGCTTCAGGCAAGACGATTACTCGATTGCAAGCTTTGCGCACTGTATCTTCATGACGGCAAATCAGACCGGCTCCGTTTACACGCCCTCGCTGATAAAGGCGGGAATGTTACTTATGAGGAAGAACTGGAACCTGAAAACAGTGCCCTGGGGACAGCGTTGCGACGCAACAAACAGGTAGAAGTTTACAACCTCAGAAAAACCGAGGAACATCATTTCGTTGAATTAACCCAAAACGAAAACCTTGAATCGATGCTGGCGACACCCCTGCGTGCAGAAGGTGAGGTAATCGGTCTAATCAGTGCTTACACGGACTTCCCGCATCGATTTAATAACGAGGAGAAAAGCCTTTTCACTACCTTAGCCAGCCTGGGCAGCCTGGCGATCCAGAATGTGAGGCTTTACTACCGGGTATTGCAGAGCGAGGAAACCCTGCGTAACCGCGAAAAGCTCACAACTCTCGGCTTATTGTCCGCAGAAATAGCTCACGAAATCAGGAACCCCCTGACTGTTATCGAATTACTTTTCGATGGACTGGATCTTGATTACCCCGAGAACGATTTACGACAACAGGACGTCAAGGTCATAAAGGAGAAATTGAACCATCTTGAAAAGATTGTCAGCAGGGTACTGTCGTTCAGTAAAACAGGCCGTAGCCTTTATTCTTACTGGGATATTGGGACCCTGATCGAAGATACCCTGCACCTTGTACGCCTGAAACTGGAACAGAGCCGAATCAAAGTTGAGTTTAACAAACCTGAGGACCCACTCAAGATTTCCGGAGACAAAGGCCAGCTCCAACAGGCATTACTCAACCTTGTAATAAACGCCATGCAGGCTATCGGGAATGACGGCATCATTACACTCCATACCTTTGAGGAAAGAATTGAAGGACAGGACCGTGTAATCGTGGATATCTCTGATACAGGTCATGGCATTCCCGACCATATTCATGATCGTATCTTTGATTCGTTCCTGTCGAGTCGACATGAAGGGACCGGATTAGGTTTATCCATTGTTAAACGGATACTCAGCAGCCACCGTGGAGACATAGCACTGATGGAAAGCTCTGACAAGGGGACGCGTATTCGCATTTGGCTTCCCAAAGCCTGATAACGTTTAGTTATTCAAATTGACAGAACCAGGGGCGCCGGCTTTGTGCCGCGTAGTAAGGACGTGAGAGTGAACTGGAAGAATTGCGATAGAGAGAAGACGATCGTCGTGCCTGCCACGACTCGGATAAATAAATACGAATGTTTCTAAGACGCGCTTTCTGTTTGAACATGTGAAGGTTGTAAGAAGTGCTTCCAGGAGTCATCCAATTCGACTTCCTGGATTTCCGATACAAAAGGTCTCCATTTTGGCCTGTTCGGTTTACGAATTAGCCGCATACCCGCTTCATGGGGCAAGCGATCAGCTTTGCGCGAATTACAGCGCAAACAGCTGGTTACAATATTTTCCCAGGATGTACGCCCTCCCCTGTGCCTGGGAATGACATGATCCAGATTTAAATCCCCAACCTTGTAACGACCGCCACAATACTGGCAAG
>CAYQCG010000240.1:0-4241 GCA_964415925.1 uncultured Puniceicoccaceae bacterium
ATAACTATAAAGATTGTCAATTAAGCTGTTTTTTGCACGATAATTAAAGAAACCAACCAAAATATTATCCATGAGTACTGACCTTTACGCTGATACCGTTACCGATTGCCCCTATGAGATGAATGATTTACTCGAACTGATGGTCGATCAAGGGGCGAGTGACCTGCATATTCAGGTCGGACAGGCACCCACTCTCCGACTGGGTGGTGGCATGACACCGGTAGACGGTCCAGTCTTAAGACCCGATGATACAGAAGCCCTCATGCAGGCGATTACTTCAGAGGCTCATCAGGAAAAGTTGAAGACTCAGGGCGGCACTGATTATGGGTTCGCATATCTGGATAAAGCCCGCTTTCGTGTTTCAGTCCTTAAGGCAAGGGGCAATTATGGTATGGTCTTGCGGACCATCCCAAAGGATTTGTTCAGCCTGAAAGACATTGGTCTTCCTGATAAGGTTAAGGAGCTACTGACAAGACCGAGGGGCTTGATACTCGTGACGGGCCCAACTGGTTCCGGTAAATCTACCACCCTTGCCTCAATGGTGAACTGGATTAATGAAAACCGGGATGGTCATATTATTACAATTGAAGACCCGATTGAGTATTTTCATGAGCATAAGAACTGTATCATGACACAGCGTGAAATCGGAACGGATGTTAACAGTTTCGCGGACGCTATTCGTGGTGCGTTGAGACAAGATCCGGACGTTATCCTGGTCGGGGAAATGAGGGATCTGGAAACGATCGAAGCGGCTGTTACTGCTGCGGAAACGGGACACCTTGTCTTCGGGACACTACATACCACCGGTGCAGCTCGGACAGTTGATCGTATCGTCGATGCTTTTCCTACTTCTGCCAAAGACCAGATCAGGACCCAGTTGGCTTCTTCCATTGTGGCGGTTATCTCACAAGTCCTGATGCGTCGAATACCGAAAGGCCGCATTGCCAGTTTTGAAATAATGGTTTCCACCACTTCGATCGGTGCTCTTATTCGTGAGAATAAGACATATCGTATACCTTCGGAAATACAGACAGGTTCACAGTATGGAATGATCTCGTTGGACGCCCACTTAATGGCGCTCGTTAACCGTGGACTGGTCAGGCCTGAGGAAGCCCTCGAGAAATCCCAGAGCCCGGAGGAATTCAGGAATCGCTTGGAACAAGCCGGAGTAAAGGTCGCAGAGTTATAGAAGTATGCCTGAAACGTCTGAAATTCAGAATCTAAAAGGTTTCAGGCGTTTACCATATAGTCTGGAGGATTACTCAGTAAGTGGCTACATTGACTGGTTGCTGGCCTTTTCTATCCGCAAAAGGGCAAGTGATCTTCATTTCGAAACGAATTCGAAAAGCCTGAAGATTAAGTGCAGGATTGATGGCCTGATCTTTGAAATCACTCCTCCGGAGACAATCGCTGGTAACAGTTTGGTGGCAAGAATTAAGATTCTCGCGGGCTTGAATGCTTCTGAAACGAGACTTTCACAAGAAGGTAGATTCTCAACCAGCGTAGCCGGACATAAGGTAGATATACGCATATCAGTTCTTCCTACCGGGTATGGAGAATCGGTCGCTTTACGATTCCTGGATCAATCAGTGATTGGATTGGAATTGGATGACTTGGGAATGCCTGAAAATCTGCTCAAAGAGGTCGAAAGAGACATTCATAAATCACATGGGTTATTTATCGCTACCGGTCCAACTGGAGCAGGAAAGACAACGACGCTCTACAGTATTCTGAAGGCCGTAAATTCTGGTGACATAAAAATTCTGACAGTGGAGGATCCGGTTGAATACGAATTGGCCGGGATTCAGCAGATAGGCCTCCAAAAGCGTTTGGGTGTTACCTTCACTTCACTCCTTCGTTCTGTTCTGAGGCATGATCCGGATCGTATCCTGATTGGAGAAATCAGGGATGAGCAGACAGCAGCGATTGCCGTACAGGCTGCTCTAACCGGTCATTATGTTTATACCACACTACATACCGGGGATGCAATAGGGGTACTCATTCGCATGCAACAATTGGGCATACCTTCATATATTCTGGGAGCATGCCTCAATGGCATTCTGGCGCAGCGTCTCTTGCGTCGAATTGACCCGGATGCTAAAGAAAAATACAAGCCGGATATCAGCCTGATAAAAAGACTGGGTTCTCTTTCCCGTAATATTGAGAACTATTACCGCGGTCGTCCCACACCTCAAAACCACTACAGTGGTTATATGGGAAGGATTGCGATATTTCAGTATTTGAGCCTTAATCAGGAACTTCGCTCTTTATTACACAACCGTCGTACGGATCCTGAACTTCGCGACAGAGCCTCTGCCTCTGGCATGGTGAGTCTGGAAAATGAAGCCGCAAGACTTCTCATTTCCGGAGAAACAAGCCTTGAGGAATATTTGCACCAGAATTTATAAACATTCTGTAATATGTGATTGTAATAAATCGGTATAATCAGATATATGATTATACCTTTATGCTCCGGTATTCTAACTCCGCCAGATTATTGCATTCAACCCGCCAGTTGGCAGCAATGCTGGGCGCTGATGTTACATTGCCCAAAGCATTGCAAACTCTGTTGAAGCAGGAGAGAAGTCCAGGGTTCAGGCTTATACTAACTCGTCTTAGAACTGATATTGAAGGGGGTATACCTATTTCAGCTTGCCTTGGATAACATCCAAAAGTCTTCAATAACTACTATGTCAACTTGGTGCGGGCAGGTGAATCGAGCGGATCTCTGGATGCAGTCTTCTGCCAACTTGCTGAAACATTGGAAAAGAACAGGAAAATACATCAAAAAATATTAAGCGTGGTTTTGTACCCGCTTATTTTGTTGTTCATGGCTGTTGTCATTCTTGGAGTCTTGATAGGCTTTGTTATCCCTAAATTCCAATTACTGTTTCAGCAACTCCTTCACCGTTCCACGCTCCCTCCATTAACCCAATTCATAGTGGATTCAGGCTCATTTATTAAATCTAATTACGGTTGGATAATAACACTTATGGTATGTGTTCTACTGGTTATTACAGGGATAAATGCGACTCGGACGGGAAGACTCGTCCTCCGTCGCTCGCTGGCCTTTTTTCCCGTACTCGGGATGCTGATCAAAACCGCTGCACTCGCTCGGTTCACAAGGGCACTATCGTCTCTCTTACAAAGCGGGGTTCCCATCCTTCAGGCCTTGGAGATCGCCGGTAACGTCATAACCCACAGTCCCTTAAGAAAGGGAATACATCAGCTCATCGCTGACCTGCAGCATGGCATATCGTTCACAAGAAGCCTGGAAGCCTTACCCTGTTTTCCGCCTCTGGTCACCAGTATGGTGGAAGTGGGTGAGAATACCGGCCGGCTTGCCGAAGTCCTTGGCCAGATAGCACAACGCTACGAGGAAGAAACCGATCTGGCTGGAATGCGATTGGCCAGATTGATCGAACCTGTCCTGGTCATTGGATTGGCCTTTGTTGTAGGTATAATCGTTCTAGCCTTGTTTCAGCCTATTGTCAGCTTGATCCAGAATATGTCTGGAGGCTAAGGTATTTAATTTAGATAGGTTGTACACGCCCTTCACCACCGCGTGTGGTCAATACCCTGACCGTTTGGCCCACACTGAAGCCTATATCATCATCCTGGACAATCGCGATCACGGACTTGTCGTTCATCTCGACTGTAATTTCAAGAGCATCACGCTTGCGAATTTCGTTCTCAATGGCTCTTCCAGCTAGTCCACCGCGTATGGCGCCGCCGTCGGCGGCAATATCGTTGGCCTTTCCTGAGCCTATCGTACTTCCAACAACTCCACCTGCAGCTCCTCCAACTACGGTCCCCAGTTTTGTCATGGGCTCTTGTACCGTTACTGCCCTGACTCCCAACACGGTACCAATCTGGACATTATGTACCTGACTGGCTGCTTTTCCAGAGTAGACACGGGAGGAACGGCTGTCGTACGCGCAACCGCTCAAGAGGAGAAGAGTTAGTAGGGAAGTGATCAATAGGTATTTCATGGTGTAATTATGCTTCACTCTACACGAGTCTAACACCGGAAACGGCTGCAGGTTTCAGTGCAGGTTCACTGAATTTGTTTCGACAGAACATACATCGCAATACTTGCCGACACTGAGGCGTTGAGTGAATTTATGCTGCCTGCCTGTGGAATCGATACGACCTCATCCGCTTCATTCAGTATATACTGTCCTACCGCTTTATCCTCCCCCCCCACAACCAGCAGGATTTTCTCCGTCGGGCTGAAATGC
>CAYQCG010000241.1:0-4210 GCA_964415925.1 uncultured Puniceicoccaceae bacterium
AAACAAAAAGCCTCATGAAAGCACTTTTTTTCTACTACACTGGCATCAGAAGCACTGGGCTGCCCGAAGGGCTTCGTTCAACAATTAACATGAGCCAACCCGAAATTCGGAATGACTCATTTTCTTTATTAAAAAAGTATGGTCTTCAGTAATTTTTTAGCAACCAAACCAAAAATCACTAGAAGACCATGTTGTTCGAACTACTTGAAAAAAGAAAAACTTGCTCACAAAAGCCAGTTCTCGCCCTTGAATTTGCCACAGTGTAAGTCGCCCTCTACGACCTCACTAGCCGCCACCTCCCCACCGAGATCAGCCACGATCGGCATGAGGCACAAGTGCGCAGCAGCTATCGCGGCCTCGTCATTGTTAAAGTACAGACCGATCAGGGGATCTGGGTACAGAAGGTACGGATGGAGTAGCCAAAGTAGAAGAGAATCCGTATCTTGATAAGAATCTATTTCACTAAATCCATGAGTATTCAACTCCAATTACCCGAAGGGCTTCAAGTCAGTCAATTTGAGCTAAGTATGCTGTTTGCAGCCAAGCTGTTTGAAGAAGGGCTCATTACCTCTGGCCAAGGAGCTGAAATGGTAGGTCTTTCCAAGCATGCTTTCATAGAAATTTTAGGTAAGTATAAGGTCTCAATATTCCAGTATGATATAGACGAGATTGAAGAAGACATCGCCAATGCCTGAAGAACTCGTCATTTCAGATGCCAGCCCCTTGATTGCCTTGGTGGATATTGGCCGAGTAGACTTGCTGCGCAAGATGTATCAGCGCGTACGGATTACGGATATGGTAAGAGGGGAAATACATGCGGAATTACCAGAATGGATTGAGGTTTCAACCGACTATGAGGTGCAACAGTATCAACTACTCTGTCTGGAACTTGATGTGGGAGAGGCGAGTGCGATTGCGTTAGCTCTCAAACAAACAGGTAGCCGGATCATTCTGGATGAGCGTAAAGGACGGATCGTTGCCAAAAGGCTTAACCTGAAAGTGACAGGCACGGTTGGACTGATCGTAAAAGCGAAAGAAGCTGGACTCATTACATCAGGGAAAGTTGTGTTAGATCAGTTAGCGGAACATGGATTCTGGCTGTCTGAAAAATTAAAACGCCAAATTCTAGCAAGGATGGGAGAATCTGAGAATGAATAAAAAGCCACTAACAATGTATCCCGCTGGTGGGACCCATGCCCTACGGGCACGGCGGCTGTACTGACGTTAAGTTTTATTACTAAAAAAATAGAAATGTTCAAGTGGATGTTTGGAAATCAAGAAACTAATAAAAAGAAAAGCTTTTTGGTGGAGTTCTAAAAGTAAGGATGGAATTTTTGAAGGATTTGAAAATTAGAGCATGGAGGCTTATATGATAAAATGCGAACTAAATCATGCCCCCATTGCTCCTCTAGCAAGATAGTTAAAAATGGGTTTACCTACTACCATAAGCAGAATCATAAATGCAAAACTTGCAAGCGTCAATTCGTTGAACGTTCTGATCCTGAAGAGATTTCTCTTGAAGAAACGGTCAAGAAGTTACTTCTCGAACGAATCTCCCTTCGAGGCATTTGCCGAGTTATCAATAAGTCTCTGGGTTGGTTGAGTTCTTTTATTAAAAGGCTTTATAGAGAATTAGGCGATGAATTACCGATCCAGATTCCTGAAGATCCCGATCTTGAACTTTGTCTTGTGGAAGCAGATGAAATGTGGTCTTTTGTAGGTAAAAAGGCTGATAAACAGTGGATTTGGTTAGCTATGGAAGTAGAAAGCCGTCAAATTGTGGGATTTTGGATTGGGCCAAGATCAGAAGAAGGAGCCTGGGGGTTGTGGTACAGCATCCCTGAAAAAATCAGAAACATGGCCTATTTTTGTACAGATTATTGGGAAGCATATGATGCGGCTTTTCCCGAAGAAAGGCATACCAACTCAAAATATAAGGGCAAAACCAATCATATCGAGCGGTTCAATAATACCCTGAGACACAGGTGCTCAAGATTAGTCAGAAAGAGCCTGAGTTTCTCAAAGAGCATCGAAAATCACATCGACGCCATCTTCTATTTCATTCGGGATTACAACTTGATAAAAATTGCATCCTTATAATTAGAACACTACCAAAGTTGCTATGAAACAATTCTTTTGAACTTAGAGATAAATTAAAAAGTGGCGAGCTTTTAAGTTTTCTGATTGTTTCTTTCATTTAGTAGTTTCTCTTTTATGCAAGCCAACGTTTAGTATACGCGTAGTGCGACCGTTTAGGGAGCATTATCGCACATACAGTGTTAGCGGGTCGTTAATTTATTCTATTTCCACTTTTTCTCTTGATTATATTGACAGTAATGCTGAAAAAATAATTACATCTTGTAAAAAATGTATCAGCCACGCCCAAAAAATCCCTTTTGTTTCAAGTATTGATTTCGTCAGCAACCATCCCAAAAATCCAGCGACTAATACACCTACTAATCCACCTGGGTTCCCCCAATAGTGTACTGTCCCAAATAATAGTGCCGAAACAAGCGGTATCTTTCTGTCATTGAGTGTGTCCTTGAGTACAACAACAACACCCAATCGAGTTATGCTTTCTTCTACAAAGGAGTTAGACAATGCAAATACAAAACTGAAAGGTAGGACATTTAATATATTCCCGATTGAAATTCCACTTGCTCTTATGAGTTGAAAATAAATAACAATGGCTGTCACACCAGATATGATGATCGTAAAATTTCGACCTAAATGCAGCCAGTTCTCAGTTGGTTTAGGTTTTATACCAATTATCGGTTCAGGTAATATGTCAGCGGAAATATTTCCTTTTCTGAAGTATGCCTGAAATTTTGTTCTTTTAGCCAACCTTAGAACAAACAAGAAAATAATTGTGCCAAAAAGGGTGATTGACTGATATAAAATTTGCTTGTTTATAGAATCGGATAAATCGTCAAATATTACAATTCCATTTGTCCAACTGCTCACAAAGACTAATGATATCGTCAGAGCGATTATTAGTAAAAACAGTACAATGTTTTCCGGTTTAGGTATTTTGCTCATACTTTAACTCATGGTATGTTCCTTCTTTCTAATGCCCGCTAACGTCACGCTACCCGCTGTCCCGCGAAGCGGGATAGGCGGGTAGCGATTGTTAGGCCACGTGGATTTAATTCTTCGTATTGTTGGACATCTTTATTTCCCAGTTTACCACCTCATCATCCTCAAAATCAAATTCTATCCATGCGCACGACGAATTATTTATATCGTGACAACCAAACAATAAGTAATACCACTTGTGCCCTTTCTTCATTGATGGCTGATCAAATATGTTGAGTACATCCTTTTTTCTAAGGAGTTGGATGCATGATCGAAAAGCCTCAAGCTCTTTCATCCCATCCCTCGAAATATCATAAGCATAAGGGTTCTTTTTCGTTTGTATCCAGTAAAGATCAAGTGCTTTTTCAATGCCTTTACACTGTTGCTTTCTTTGGATTGTTTTCTTCATTGAGCATCCCTCAATGGCCAAGCCCATCCATATTACCGTAATGCAAAGGCAGATTTCAATTCTACCTCTGAAGTGATAATTTTGCATGGTATATATTTTTGTTTATCTCAACTTTAACCAAATAAATGCCTGAGGGAACTGAAGATGGAATGTCAACCCAGCTTATCTCAGATGAGGCAGAAAAGTGTTGTTGAAAGGAAGTTGACCCCAAAAGATTGTGGAAGCTGATCTTCACTGGCCCATTTACTCTTATGTCCCCCCAATCGATATAGATTCCTCCCGTGCTTGGATTGGGATAAACGATTAATGAACTACCACTCAGGAATTCGCTGACTGAGGTCGTACTACAATCCAACAACTCCATAGGAGGAACAGTGATAGCAGTGGGGATACTACACACAATAGAATCTAAGGAGATGGAAACCGAATAGTTTCCCCCTGTTAGGCTTCCTGAGTCAATGTTTCGTTTAATTTCGGCTGAGTCAATTGCATAGAACATGACTTTGTTATCATCCATAGAATGACCAAGATTATGCGCATGCCCAAGCTCATGTAGAGCGACTGAATAAAAATCATACTGACCAGACCCAATTCCTATACCAATCGTATCCACAAACAAGCTTACACTATCATCGAATATCATGTCAACTTCCTCGGCATATATTTGAAAGTCAGGTCCATCAAAACAAATTTCGGCCAAGATACTGGTAACACCGAGAACACCCC
>CAYQCG010000242.1:0-4188 GCA_964415925.1 uncultured Puniceicoccaceae bacterium
AGCAGCTGCGTTGATAATACCAATGAACAACGCAAAATTCATTACCTTATCCCTGTGTATCTTGACGACTTGAGTCAATAACAGAATTAAACGGTAACCTGTGCATGGTGGCTGATAAAATCCTTAACGGCCTCTATATCATTGGGTAGTTCGTGTCTTACCAGCTCTTTCGATTTCAATTTCTCCAACGATGGGTGACTCGGTGTCTTCCCGGTAATATCCTTTATAATATCGGGAAACTTTGCTGGATGGGCACAACCTAATACGATTGTTGTATCCTCAGGATCAATCTCGGCAAAACCACAGGCGGTGTGGGGATCAGGCAGATAGCGCTCTTTATCCCAGACCTCCTTTATCAAGCGCTCGATATCGGAATTACTTGCTTTGGATGCGGTGAACGTATCCGTCTTGAAACTGCTGAAGGTGTAGCGTCCGTTCTGTCTAAAGCGATCCATAATTTCCCTGACCTTGGCAGGGTCGCGGTTTTCCATATAATAGATTAACCTTTCGAAATTGGACGCCACCTGTATGTCCATGGAGGGCGCGTGGCTGGGAGCAACCGAAGATACCTCATACTGCCCTGTCTTGAAAAGACGATAGAGAATATCATTCTGGTTCGTGGCAACGCGGAAACCCTTGATAGGTAATCCCATTTTTTGCACCAGCCAACCGGCTAGGACATTCCCAAAATTACCCGTGGGTACGTTAAAAACAACTGAATGCCTTTGACCTTCCGGTAATTGATAAAAGGCATAAGCGTAATAGATGCACTGTGCGAGAATTCTGGCAAGGTTGATAGAGTTAACCGCACTCAAGCGATATTGTGCCTTGTAATCCGCTTCTCCAAAGATCTCCTTAACTATACGCTGACAATCATCGAAAGTTCCGTCTATTGCCATGGCATAGACATTATCTGCACCCGTACAGGCCATTTGGCGCTCTTGAAGAGGGGATATTCTGCCGTCAGGATAGGTTATGAAAACATTAACACCTTCCTTGCCCAGTAAACCGTGAATGGCTGCAGATCCTGTATCGCCGCTTGTCGCGCCTAACACGTTGATCGGCTCTTCGGATCGCAGTATTTGCTCTTCATAGAGTTCCCCCAGGAGTTGCAGTGCATAATCCTTGAAGGCGAGAGTCGGACCATGAAAGAGTTCCAGAAGATAGAGTCCGTCATGCAGTCTTATTAAAGGTGCCACAAGCGGCACATCGAAATTCTTATAGCCATTCCTAATCCGCTTCCTCAATGCCTCATCATCGAGGTCAGTTGCAAAAACCCTGAAAAATTCGTATGCAAGCTGCCTGTAGCTCAATCTTTCCCATTCCTTGAATTGCGCGGAAAGATCAGGTATTTTTTCCGGGAGGAAGAGACCGCCATCCGGAGCCAAACCGATTTTTACGGCCTCAGAGAAAGAAACAGCTTCAGTTTGGCCACGGGTTGAAATGTATTTCATCGAATGGCTCTATTCCTGATCAAGATTAAATGCCGCATGAGCAACCTTCATCGCTTCATCCGCTTTATCGGGTTCAATCGCAATCGAAATTTTAATTTCTGATGTGGTGATTAACTGCAGGTTGATTTTCGCTTCCGCCAGAGCGGTAAAAAGCTGAGCGGCAACTCCACTGTGACTTCGCATGCCGATCCCAACAATCGATAATTTAGCAAGCGGTGCGGTGGTAATTTCGGCTTTTCCAGCCCCCATAGTCTTAAGCGCTTTCTGCAGGAGCTGTTGAGCCGAGAGCGCCTCATCGGACGGCACTGTAAAGGTTAGGTTTGCCAAGCCATCGCGACCCACATTCTGGACGATCATGTCCACCACGATATTGCCTTCGGCCATGGCATTAAAAACGCTGGCTGCGGTTCCGGGTGTGTCAGGGATATTACTGACGACGAGTTTGATTTGGTTTTTGTCCAGTGCGATCCCGCGCACCAGGACATCTTCCATTGAGGCAACTTCTGATTTCACGATTGTTCCTGGATTGTTGTTCATACTGCTGCGAACTTCAAAAACCACGCCATGCTTGCTGGCAAATTCCACCGCACGGGATTGCATCACTTTTGTGCCCAGGCTGGCCAGCTCCAGCATTTCATCATAGGCAATTTCTGGTATTTTCCGGGCATCAGGGACTATTCTGGGATCTGCCGTGTAGACACCGTCAACGTCCGTGCATATCTGACAAAGATCGGCATTCAGAGCGGATGCCACAGCGATTGCCGAGAGGTCCGACCCACCCCGGCCTAGAGTGGTTATTTGGCCTTCCTCATTGATTCCCTGAAATCCCGCGATGATCACCACCTTGCCGGCGGATAATTGTTCGCGTACATCACCACCTTTAATTGCCACAATCCGGGCTTTGGTGTGCACCAGATCTGTCATGATCTCCACCTGGGGACCTGTGCGTGAAACTGCCGGCACACCCAGCGCATGCAGGGCTATGGCTGCCAGTGCGATGGTTTCCTGTTCTCCTACGGTCAGCAACATGTCCATTTCACGTGCATCCGGCTGTGGATTCAATTCCAGCGCATCGGCTACCAGACGGTTCGTCACGCCACTTCTGGCAGAAACTACGACAACGACGTCATTCCCGGCATCCTTTTCCGCTTTGATGCGACTGGCTACATTACGGATCCGATCGAGATCCGCCACCGAAGTGCCACCGTATTTCTGAACGATCAATGCCATTGAAAAGGAAAAGTAGTGGCTGGAGTAAGGCCATGGCAAGCAAGCTTAATAATCGGGTTCAGCATTGTGAATTATTATAAAAAATGAACTTGACTGCACTTAGGCTCCCTATATGCCAACACGAATTAAGGTCTCCCGATTAACCACGTGATCCAGATTGCACATTTCCTGTAGTGCATCCTGCATGGCTTTCTCCTGAACTGTGTGAGTGATAATAACAATCTCTGCTTCTCCGTCTTTTGGCTCGTACTGATGAACCGTGCGGATGCTAACCCCGTGTTCTCCGCATATCTGGGCAATTTTGGCTAGGACGCCCGCTTCGTCTTTTACCTTTAAGCGCAGGCAATATTCAGTCATTACCTCATTCATCGGTTTTACCAGCTTCTTGTTGAAAGCCGTATCAACCGATGGGTGCATCTTCCCCGAATCATTACTCATTGCGATATCCATAATATCACCCACTATCGCAGAGGCTGTTGGCAGGGGGCCTGCACCGGGACCATAAAACATCGTTTCCCCTACATAATTTCCGTGCGCAAAGACTGCGTTAAAGGATGCGTTGACGGAGGCTAATGGATGCCCTTTTTCGATCATTGCAGGATGGACGCGCAGCTCTACTTGTTCGCCGAGGTCGATACCCAAAGCGACCATTTTTATGACATACCCAAGATTATGGGCAATTTCTATGTCACGGGCAGTAATAGAACGTATCCCTTCGAAGTATATATCTTCATACCTGAATCGACAGTTGAAGGCGATTCCCGCCAGTATGGTCAGTTTGTAGGCGACATCATAACCATCGACGTCACCGGTGGGATCAGGCTCGGCATAACCCAGCTCCTGTGCCTCTTTCAGGACTGCCTCAAATTCAGCCCCTTCCTCGTACATTTTACTGAGAATAAAATTCGTTGTCCCATTCAAAATACCGGAGACATGGTCGATGTCGTTGGCCGATAGGCAGTTTTTGAGTCCATGAATGATTGGGATTCCACCTCCGACAGCGGCTTCAAAATACAAATTAACACCATTGGCCTTTGCGGCCTTTACAAATGTATCTCCATGTTTAGCGATTACCTCCTTATTTGAAGTTACAACATGTTTACCGTTTTCCAGCGCTTTCTGGATCAGACCATGTGCAGGATCGACACCTCCAATCACTTCAACGATCAAATCAATATCAGGGTCAATAACCAGTTCTTGAGCATTTTCGGTCAGGATAACGCCCGATAGATCAAGCCCCCGGTCTTTTTCAAGGTTACGGACGGCCGCTTTTGAAAAGACGACCGGGCGACCGGCACGCAGACCAAGTTTCTCACTGCTTTCAAGCAAGACCTGGGCAACACCACGGCCAACAGTGCCAAGTCCAAGCAGACCGATTCTTAAGGGTTTTTGGGACATAATAATAGATCAGTTCTTAGGGGAGAAACGGTTCTCCGTGCCGGCAATTAAACGCTTAATATTACTTTGATGACGCACCACAATGATTACGGCCAAAGCTACGACA
>CAYQCG010000243.1:0-4174 GCA_964415925.1 uncultured Puniceicoccaceae bacterium
CGCACCATCCAGCTTGTGGAATCCGCCGACACGATAGAAACCATGCTGCATGTCCGCTTCTCGCGTCCATGTCAGATTCACCGGATAATCCACCTTGTGGGCAATCGCGGCAGCCTCAAAGGCATAATCATTCAATAGCCTGCGGCCAAATCCGCCCCCGATCCGTGTCTGGTGCACCACGACATCGTCCTCATCAAGGTCCAGCATATTGGCAACCCCGCCTACAATGCTGTTCGGTGTCTGCGATGGTGCCCAGATTTCCATCTTCCCGTCATGATACCACGCGCTGCAGTTCTGCGGCTCAAGGTTCGCGTGACTCAGGAACGGTATTGTGTAGAAGCTCTCGACAACCTTGTCCGCGTCATCCTTGGCGCTCGCGTAGTTGCCTTGCTCGGCCGCATCACTCTTTGCCTGTGAGGTAATCCGCGCGGCCTCCTCCTTGATGTCTGTCCAGGATTCGTTCGAGGCATTGCTGCGGTCCCACTTCACTTCCAGAGACTTTTCCGCGTTGAACGCTTCATAGGTGGAATTCGCGATGATCGCCACTCCCGAAAGCACCTCCGTGTCGTTATTCGTGCCTTCCAGGATAAACGCATCCACTACCCCTGGCATACCCTTGATATCCTCAAGGTTCGCCGATTGGGCAACACCCGCGAAGCTCGGGCACTTCACATACACCGCGTATTTCATCCCCGGCTTCTTTGTGTCAATCCCGAATAAAGGCTTTCCGGTTACGACCAACTTGTTGTCGACTCCCGGCACCCAGGTGCCCAGCAGTTTGTATTCGCTGCGATTCTTGAGCTTTACGGAATCTTCCGCTGGAACCTTCAGTTTCGCGGCGTCTGCTGCCAGTTCAGCATACCTCAGACTGCCCCCGTTTCGCTTGTTCTTGACCAGTCCCTGCGCGGCTTCGCATTCCGACTCCGATATGCCCCATTTTTTCGCCGCTGCGGAGACCAGCATCATTTTCGCGGACGCACCCGCGTTCCGTAATGGGTCCCACATCCGCCACGTCGAGGTCGATCCGCCGGCTGACTGCCGTCCAAAGGTTTCCTCGTCGATCGGTGCTTGCTTCACCGTCACCTGCTCCCATGGCACTTCAAGCTCTTCAGCCAGTATCATCGGCAGCATCGTCTTGATCCCCTGGCCAATCTCCGGCCTGCACGCCAGTATCACGATCTCGCCGTCTGTTCCAATACTGAGGAAGGCATTCGGTGCAAATACGGCAGACTCGCCTTTCCGGTGATGCGCAGCGGATACATTCCGCGTTCCCGTCGGGGAGACCGCTAGGATCAGACCGCCACCGGCCAGACCCGCCAGCTTCAGGAATTTCCGGCGATCTAGGGTCTGTGTGATCTCCGTTTTCCTGTCGATAAATTCTTCCGGCAAATCAACCTCCGGGATCAGATCGTAATCCTTATGCATGGGTGGCTCCTTTCGCTGCTGCTGTCTTGATCGCCTTCTTGATCCGCTTGTATGTCCCGCACCTGCAGATGTTGCCGGACATGTAGGAGTCAATCTCGTCGTCGCTCGGATCGGCATTGCTCTTCAACAATGCCGCCGCGTTCATGATCTGCCCCGCCTGGCAGTAGCCACACTGTGGCACGTCCTGCTCAATCCAGGTTTCCTGCAGTGGGTGGAGGTTGTCCTCGCTCTCCGCCAGGCCTTCGATCGTGGTAATATTCTGCCCGACTGCCGCCACCACCGGTATGCTGCAGGAGCGGATCGCAATGTCGTTAAAATGTACCGTGCAGGCCCCGCACTGTCCAATGCCGCACCCGTACTTCGTCCCGGTCATGCCCAGATGGTCCCTCAGGACCCAGAGTAAGGGGGTGTTGGAATCCACATCAACTTGACGGGTTTCCTTGTTCACGTTCAGGGTAATCTTAGCCATAATGAGTCCTTTTGGATAATATAAGTGGATTCCTCTTTCTATTGCACTTAGTTAAATCAAAGCGTCGATCATTACTAGTTAAATATACTGTTTATGCACGAAATTTGGCACACTATACGCCCTTGGATATCCGAACGCAAGCCGTTCGCTCTAGCCGTTGTTGTCGATACCGTCGATTCAACGCCCCGGCAGCCCGGTGCCGTTCTCGCCATTGAGGAGGGTTCCGACCGGTTTATCGGCTCGGTCAGTTCCGGATGTGCCGAAAATGATGTCATCGAAATGGGACGTAAGTGCATGGTCGATGGAGAGTCACAGTATCTCGAATACGGGAGCGATGAGGCCGCTGCTATTCTTGGAACAGGCCTCACCTGTGGCGGTTCCCTTAAAGTTCGTGTCGACCCCTTCCGCTATGACGATCTTGTGACAAGTGCCCTTATCGAAGTGATGGACGACAACGAGGGCGCCGTCTGGCTCCGCTCAGGAACTGGTCAGGCTCTTGTCCGCTCCGATGCATCCTCCATTTCCTCACCCGATGCCGCTTTCTCCCCGGAAACCCTCCATGCAGCCCACCGGCACCTCCTTGATAATGGTCTTACCCTCGAGCGGTCCTGCTCCGAGGGCACGGTCCTCTTCCATGTCCTCCGCGAGCCCAATCGCCTCTTCATTATCGGCGCTGTCGACATCACCGCACACCTCATACGCTTCTGCGAGGCCCTCGCTTTCCTCCCCGTCGTCATCGACCCCCGTGATGCCTACGCCAACCCCGAACGCTTCCGTCAGCCGCCGCGTCACCTCCTCTGCGAATGGCCACGGAAGGCCCTCGACGCCTTCGAGCCTGGCCCCTCCGATTTCGCCCTCGTCCTCACCCACGATACCAAGATCGATGATCAGGCCCTCGATGTCCTCCTCCGCGGCGAATGCGGATACATCGGCGCCCTTGGCAGCAGTAAATCCCATCAGGCCCGCCTTCATCGCCTCCGCGAACTCGGACACGACGAAAGTAGCCTCCAGCGTATCCACGGTCCCGTTGGCATAAAAATCGGCAGCAAGGCTTCACCCGAAATCGCACTCAGTATCATTGCCGAAATGGTCAAAGTCCGTAATGACTGTCGATAACACACTCGGCACCATCGTCCTCGCAGCCGGCCGGTCCAGCCGCTTCGCCGGTGGCAGCAAGCTCCTCGCCCATGTCAACGGCACTCCCGTTCTCCGCCGGGTCCTCGATGCCCTCGTCAGTGCACGCCTCCCTGGGATTCACGTCATCACCGGCGCTTTCCATGCGGAGATCGAGACACTCCTTGCGGACTACGATATCTCCCTCATTCACAACCCCGGTTGGCAACAGGGTATGGGCAGCTCCCTCGCTCTGGGAATTCAGGCTCTCCGGGACCTCGGTTTCGACGGCGCCTTTGTCTGCCTCGGTGACCTCCCGTATCTCACCGAAGACTCTGTCCGCACTATCCATGATGCCTTCCATAAATACCAACGCCAAAAGATCATCATCCCCGAACATCAAGGACGGCCGGGACACCCCATTGCCTTTCCCGCCCGCTTCTTCAAGCCCCTCTCAACCCTCTCCGGCGACTCAGGCGCAAAACACCTCATCCAGCAAAATCCCGACTCCGTCCATACCATCAGTGTCGACCACCCCGGAATCCACCGCGACATCGATACCAATGACGATATCCCCTGACTTCGCTGCCCCTGTCACGAGGCGGGTATACAATCAAAGTATTTAGCGACTAAAGATTACTTCCGCCTTCGCCAGTAGCTCACGCCTGCAAGCGCCAGCACGATAACCCCGGCGTAGGTCGAGGGCTCAGGGTACGATATGTCCGGGAAGTCACAAGAGGTCATTCCGTAATTATTGCATGTGACAAGTCTCAGCAAGTCGGTTTCCCGAGACGCCAATTTCATCGATTAGGACTCATATCCGTGATTATTTGGCTGTTTTAGCAAGCGGGACTCCTAACCCCTTCATAACCAACGCGAGTTAATAATAATCTAAATTTCTCAAAAAATCGCTTGCATTTGACCAAAAAAAAGTATACAAACGTTTATATCATCAAATGCCACTAACTGCTGCCTCTGAGCCCCCGGATCTCAATCGCACCTCAACCAACAGAAAGTCCCATTCCATGACATAGCACCATGTCCCCCTTTTTACATCATTCGAAAATCGGCACTCGAAATTTCCCCGTCGCCTAAACCTTTGCGAAGACTAAATAACCTTCACCCAATTCCATCTCTTATACTTCGAAATTCACCCCCGTTCTTTGA
>CAYQCG010000244.1:0-4174 GCA_964415925.1 uncultured Puniceicoccaceae bacterium
GTGCAGTTGGCTCGCTGCTGAAGGAGGAGATCTTGACCAGCCGGATGGTATGGCGACAGAGGATGCCATGAACTGGTTGGAAGAAAACAAAGACAAGCCCTTCTTCCTCTCCGTCGGTCTCCACAAACCGCACGACCCTTTCCATGCGCCCAAAAAATACTTTGATATGTATCCCCCGGGTTCAATTTCCCTTCACCGGTTACCGGGTGACAGGGTTCCCATCCTGCCCATTGCCATCCCCTCTCAGAAAACTATTTTTGCAGTGTTTACCGACAAGGAACGCATGGAGTTCAAGCGCTCCTATTACGCCTGTATTTCGTTCATGGATGCACAGGTCGGCAAACTGCTCAGGAAACTTGAAGAGCTGGATCTTGATGATGATACCATCGTTATCTACATGTCCGATCACGGCTATCATCTCGGAGAGCATGGTTGGTGGAACAAGGTTACGGTCTTTGAGCTGGGTGCACGCATACCCTTTGTCGTGAAAGTCCCGGGCCACACTCCGGAGGGCGAAAGGGCCGACGGTATCATTGAGCTTGTCGACCTGTATCCGACGCTTGCTGAACTTTGTGGCTTGGATCTGCCGCATGATGTTGATGGAAAGAGCTTTAAAAGAATTTTGGGAGAGCCTGACCACGCCGGCAAATTCGCCGCTTACACCCAGGTGACCCGTGGACAGTCCATGGGACGCAGTGTCCGGACCGAGCGTTGGCGTTACACAGAATGGGATTTCGGCAGCAAGGGTATCGAACTCTATGCCCATCCCGGTGATCCGGCCGAATATTATAATCTTGCAGAATTGGAGGAATACGCTGATGTCCGAAAGTATTTGAAATCACTTCTTGACCAGAACTTCCCCCCGAAATCGAAACTTTAGAATGAAGCCTCTACCCCTGCTATTTATGAAAAATACTGCGTTCCGATTGTTGCTCCTCTTTATCGGTGCTTGCTCGCTGGCGGCTCAGTCATCTGAACGGCCCAATATTGTCATGTTTGTCTTGGATGATCTCTGCGACTGGGTCAGTCCCATGGGATACGATCAGGCAATCACTCCGCAGTTTGATCGTCTTGCCAGTCAGGGAATCACCTTCACTAATGCCCATACCGCAGGCACATACTGCGCCCCTTCCAGAAGCGCCTTCTTCACTGGCCGCCATGCCTCCACAACCGGGTGTTACACAAATCAGGTCTATTACCAGCACCATCCGCAAATCAAACCGCTGCAGGTCAGTTTACATGAAGCCGGATATAAAACATATGGTGCCGGTAAGTTATTTCACCACGGCAGGGGTTTTTTGGACCAGAGAGGCTGGGACGAGTTTTTCGTCAGGACAGAAGGCCAGAAAAAGGAAGGTTGGCCTTTAGACAGTTGGGATCGCGGTGCCCCTTGGCCCGACCCCTATCCCGCCAGTATCTATAATCACGACCGGGAACCCACTAATCGGTTCTTCCTCGAATGGGGTGCCATCCCCGATAGTAAGGAAGAAGAGCTGGCCGATACGATCCGCACCAACTGGGCTGTCGATGTCCTGAAAAGGGATCACAATGAACCTTTCTTCCTCGCGGTTGGTTTATATACCCCGCATTTCCCCAACTACGCCCCCCAAAAATACTTTGATCTATACGATGTCGATAAGATCAAGGCCCCTCCTTATAAGAAAGATGATCTGGATGACCTGCCGGATGCCAAACGCAGGGAAAAAATCAACCGCAGCCGTATCCATCAGAGACTGGAAAGCCTGGATGCGGTAGAGGAGGCAATTTATGGCTATCTGGCTTGCGTCAGTTATGCCGATGCCATGCTGGGACGTGTCTTGGATGCATTGGATAACAGCCCCTACAAGGATAACACCATCGTTATCCTGTGGAGTGACCACGGCTACCACCACGGTGAAAAAGGTGACTGGGGAAAGCATAACCTTTGGGAGCGCACCACGAATGTGCCCTTGATAATCAGTGGTAAACCGGTCGCCTCGGGGAGGCATGTCAATGCGACCGTCAGCCTTATCGATATATACCCCACTCTCGTCGACCTCTGTGGTCTTGAGCCCGACGAGGGACTGGAAGGTGTTTCACTGGCTTCAATCCTCAAGGATCCCTCCTCCGCCGTCGACCGTAACGTCTACGTCCCTTACCTGGATCCCGGTGGCTAAGCTTTTGTTAACCAGGATTGGCGCTATATCCATTACAGTGACGGCGGTGAAGAACTTTACGACCTGCGGGACGATCCCCATGAATGGTATAATCTGGCCACTGATCCAGCCTATGCCGACATCAAGGCGAACTTCCGTCGCACCGCACCCGTATCCTTTGCGCCACCCGGTCCCACAGGTAGTGACCTCAGATTCATTACACAGGGCGAAACTTTCCGCTGGGAACTTAAAAAATAACCTCACCATCGACCGGCCATGAAACTCAATTTCAAGACAGGCGTAAGCTTCACTACTTTGATCAAGTACGGATCGGGGCTCTGCCTTTTATTGGCTCTGGCTGCCTGCGATAATATCGGTGGAAGTGGTGAGGAGGGTGCGATCCTTATGCCTTGGGATGGTGATAACGATCGTACACTGCCGATTGCCCGGACTCTGGATAAGCACCTCGTTGTCGGTTATCAAGGTTGGTTCCGTGCAAAGGGGGATGCCGCCGGTATCGGCTGGTTCCATTATGGTGGCAGGAGTGAAGAAGGACCCAGGCCCGGCAACGTCACTATCGATTACTGGCCTGACTTAAGTGAAGCGGGCGAGGATGAAAAGTACCCCACACCCTTCCGTCATGCGGATGGCTCCACTGCCATGCTCTACAGTTCGGTCAATTATCCGACGATAGACCGCCACTTTAAATGGATGAAAGAGTACGGCATCGATTCCGCCTTCATGCAGCGCTTTGGGGTCAGCCTGAAAGGTGACCGGCGTGACGGTGTCAATATGGTTTTAAGAAATGCCCGTAGGGCAGCCAACCAGCATGAACGCGCTTATGCCGTCATGTATGACCTTAGCGGACTCGACTTGGGGGAAATTCGCAGTGTCGTCATGGAGGATTGGAAATACCTCGTCGACCAGAAGATAATCGGTGGTGACCCGGCCTATCAGCGCCATAACGGGCGGCCGCTGGTTGCTGTCTGGGGTGTGGGCTTCGGCGATGGCCGTAAGTACACCCTGAAGGAGTGCGAAGAACTCATCGATTTTCTCAAGAACGATCCTCAATACGGTGGCTGCACCGTCATGCTTGGCGTCCCCTACTACTGGCGCGAGCTCGGGAGGGATACCCTGGAGGATCCAGAGTTGCACAGGATCATGCAGAAAGCCGACATCATCAGCCCTTGGGCTGTCGGCCGTTATCAGACACTGGACGACGTCGAAGCTCGCATGGCTGATTATCAGGCCAACGATTTAAAATGGCTTAATGAGCGGAACCTCGAATATATGCCCGTTCTCTATTCCGGCTTTTCATGGCACAATCTGCGGAAAACCAGGGATCTCGATCGACCTCTGGATCAAATACCAAGGCTGGGCGGCAGGTTCCTCTGGGCACAGGCAAATGCCGCCAGGTCAAATGGTGTTAACATGGTCTATATTGCCATGTTCGACGAGATGGACGAAGGCACGCAAATCTTCAAAGTCCACCCCAATCCGCCGGTCGGTGAAAGTCCCTTCCTCTCCTATGGAGACTTGCCGACAGATTATTACCTTTGGTTGGCAGGAAGAGTGCGGGCTCTGATCCGTAATGAAATTCCCAATACAAAGGAACTGCCGACCAGATCTAATTAATACTGAAATGGATACTGCCTCGAACACCAACCCTTCCCCACCCGGGAATAATAACAACAATCGCAAATACGGTGGCGCTTTTGCGATCATTACCAGCTTGTTCTTCCTCTGCGGATTCATGACGGTCTTCAATGACATCCTGATTCCCCGGTTCAAGGAAGCCTTCACCCTGGGTTACTTCCAGGCTATGCTGGTTCAGTTCGCCTTTTTCGGGGCGTATTTTATTGGCGCCCTCTTATACTTTATTATCTCCGTTACCAAGGGTGATCCGATAGCGCGAATAGGTTACAAGAATGGGGTCGTCATAGGTTTGGTCATATCCGCTGTAGGGAGTATCCTTTTCTGGCCGGCAGCCGGATTCGAATCTTATACACTTTTCCTGTTCGCCCTGTTCGTCGTGGGCC
>CAYQCG010000245.1:0-4174 GCA_964415925.1 uncultured Puniceicoccaceae bacterium
GCTCGCCCTGAAGGGGCCGAATGTCTTTCCCGGTTATCTGGATGACCCTGAGCAGACGGCAGAGGCCTTCAAGGATGGTTGGTTCGTGACGGGTGATTTAGCACGATTTGATGAGGACGGCTTCCTTTATATTGAAGGTCGTTTACGTCGATTTTCAAAGATTGGCGGAGAAATGGTACCTCACGGCACGGTAGAGCAGGCGATAATAGAAGCTTTTGACTGGCAGGAAGCAGAGTTGTTACCGGTTGCGGTTACAGGCGTTACTGACGGCGAAAAAGGTGAGTCGCTCGTCTTGCTGTCCACTGTTGCCATCGACCAGAGAGAGTTACGACGAAAACTGAAGGAAAAGGGTGTGCCGAATCTCTGGATTCCAAAACGAATCAAGCAGGTCGAGACCATTCCACAACTGGCTTCCGGCAAACTGGATCTCCAGAATATAGATAAAGTTGCCAGGGAATCCTAACGGACTGAGACAAACGAGCGGTTTTCTACCTGAAATTCCGGCAATTCTGAAACAGCCTGCACTAGTTTCACTATCAGCTCTTCTTCGTATTTTTTCTGGTATTCACTCAAGTCTGCAGTTTGCCGGTTATTATCAAAGGAAAAGCTGAAGCTTTCCGGCAGTTCAACCATCACTTCAATCGGTGGCAGCTGGTCCCATGTCGTACTATCTTTGACATTGTCGCCCTTTTTCATCTGGAAACTCAGCTTTACCCTTTCCGGCAAGCTGGCTCCACCACGGTAACTCTGGCTTTCGTCAAATTTGTAGCTAGCGTTGTATGCGGTCAGGTTCACATCAAGGGTTTGCCAGGTATTGTCCCTTTCCTGACGACCGAAACTATATCCGCTTACAATGGACACGCCTTCAGGTAGTATCAATTTGCGGCGAATCGCATTTTCAACACGGAGATGCCGACTCGGCAGGTTGCCGTTGAGATTCACCCGCAACCATGACTTTGCCATCTCTGCCCGTGCAGTTTCGATTTCCGGTCTGTGTGCATCATATTCCCGCTTGACGGAAGTTGTATGGACCGTCCTTAATCCATTGAAAAGGCGGGATTCATCATCTTTTCCAAACTGGCCTGTTTTAAGTTTATCAATAAAGTATGGGAGTTCAGCTCTCAGTGCTTCAGCTACGTGTTGCTGTTCCTCATCATAAATGTCATAAAGTGTCTTGTATGATTCAATTTGCCGGCCGCCATGCTCATATGCCCATTTTTCGTATGTACTGGATGTTTCCCCAAATAAGTCGATTGCAAGGTCGTACTTATGGGTTTCTATCGCATTGATTGTGCGATTGATGCCTGCCCGATAATGCTGGACTGCGGTTTCCGCTTCTGTGACATCCCAGTAAACACGGCCTTCAGCTTCAGCGATTCTTCTTTCAAAGTCCTGTGGCTCTGTTTTGACAAATTGCATAAAGGCCCAGTGCATTCCAAAAAGCACCAAGCCAGCCATTATCCAGGCGATTCGAGTGGCTGTTACGTACATTGGCAAGTCTCCTTAGGTTACCTTATCGGAGGAAGACCGTCCTACATTAGAAAATGGCAATAATTTCCCATTTTTTACAACTTTAGCATTTTCTGAACGCTTGACCCCTTGCCTTTTGCGGCTCATTTTCAGCGCCTTATGTCTCAGGAATCCACCCCTCTCACCCTTGAAACACTGGTCACTCTCTGCAAACGGCGTGGCTTTATCTTTCCGTCCTCAGATCTATACGGCGGATACGCCGGTTTCTTCGATTTCGGACCTCTGGGTGTGGAAGTGAAAAAAAATATCAAAGCAGCCTGGTGGAAGGATTTCGTTCACCGCCGTGAAGATATTGTAGGACTGGATTCCTCCATCATTATGCACCCGAAGATCTGGAAAGCTTCCGGACACGTGGATGGTTTTTCAGATCCGATGACTGATTGTCGCGAAACAAAAAAGCGCTACCGTGCAGATCAGGTTCTGGTCTCGCCGGTTGAAGCCAATGGTAATCCTCTGGGTTATGTGGCCTATATGGAAGAGGCTTCCAGGAAAGAAATACTCAATCGGGCAAAGGTTTTAAGGGACATCCATGGTGATAAACAGGCAAAGATTAATGAGGATCGTTTGTACGAAGACAAACAGGAGTATGCCGAAGTCCGTGCCGACTGGTATCCTTGGATTCTGGCTCCCGAAGCCACAAAAGTGGGCACTCTGACAGAGCCGCGTGAGTTCAAGTTGATGTTTGAAACTCATGTTGGCGCACTGAGGGACGACTCTGCAATTGCTTATTTACGCCCGGAGACTGCACAAGGGATCTTTGCCAATTACAAGAATATCCTTGATACCGGCCGTGTTAAAGTGCCCTTTGGAATTGCCCAGATTGGCAAGGCTTTCCGTAACGAAATTACACCGCGCAACTTTATTTTTCGTTGTCGTGAATTTGAACAGATGGAAATTGAGTATTTCATCGAGCCTGATTGCGACTGGCAGGCATTGCATCGCCAGTGGATTGATACCTGTCTCGACTGGTTTGTCAGCATCGGTTTGCCGCGCGAAGGTTTGGGTGAAGATGTGCATCCTGATGAGAAACTGGCTCATTATGCTAAAGCCTGCACCGACATTACTTACAAGTTCCCTCATGGTGAACAGGAATTGGAAGGGATTGCCGTGCGAGGAAACTTCGATCTGACGCAACACCAGGAGCATTCTGGCAAAGGCTTGGAATACTTTGATGAAGCCAGGAAGGAAAAGTATCTTCCACATGTTATCGAACCGTCCTTCGGCCTGGACCGCACCTTCCTTGCAGTTCTGACATCGGCCTACTCAGAAGATGAAGTCCCCAACGACAAGGGGAAAATGGAAAGACGAACTCTACTGCGCTTCCATCCCCGTATTGCTCCTTACAAGGCGGCTGTCTTCCCTCTTCTTAAAAATAAACCGGAACTGGTCGAAAAAGCACGTGGCATCTACTCACGCCTGCTTGACCGCTGGAATATTTTCTACGACGAATCCGGAGCGATTGGACGCCGTTACCGTCGCCAGGACGAAATCGGGACTCCGTTTTGTATCACAATTGATTTCGATACGATTGAAAAGGACGGAAGCGTAACTCTCCGGGACCGTGATTCCACAAGGCAGGTCCGCCTTCATGAGAATGAACTGGAAGCTGCCCTTGAGGAAAAGATCGGAGCTTAGGGCATTTGCTTCCAATCGACCAATGTGACTTGCGGGTAGCGTCGGCCATTCCAGTGATTCCAGCCCAAACGCACAGCCAAGTTGATCGGTGTATCCGCAGGCGGTAGATTATCTGCCAGCTTCCAGGCGATGCCCCTTAGATCCATTCCATTTGTTTTATCAAGACGGAACCGTAAATGACCCTGACCAAAAACATTGGGAGCACCCTTCAGTGAGGCGCCTTCCAAGCCAAAAACAGGCTCGGGATTGCCCTGGCCATAGGGCGATAGGGTATCCAGATCGTCAAATAATTGGGTGGTTAGTTCGGGAACTGTAAGCCAGTGAGCCAGTTCCAGTGATTTCTCGGGAAGACCGTTTTCCAGCTGTCTGGAAACAGCAGCGGTGAATCGCACGCAAAACTGATCCACTTTATCAGATGACAAAGTAATCCCAGCTGCCATCGGATGACCTCCCCAGTGTTGAAGGAGTGGCTTACAGCTTTGCAGGGCATCCACCAGATTAACACCCTCAATGCTGCGTCCCGAACCTTTTGCAAGCTCGCCTTCCTTCGCAAGCACAACTGCAGGACGATGAAATTGCTGGACCAGCCTACTGGCAACTATACCGGCAACTCCGGCATGACCCTCAGGATCAAAAACAATGAGTACAGACTCGTTCGATAATTGTAATTCCGCATCTGGAATCACGCGTTCCAGCATTTCTCTTTCAATATCTTGCCTTTCCCTGTTCTGCATCTCCAGGTGCTCAGCCCGACTGCGACAGGTTTTCCAATCAGTCGACAACAATAACTCAATCGGGACTCTCGCATCTGCCAGGCGTCCACAGGCATTCAAGCGGGGACCGATTCGAAAGGAAACATCAAAGGGTGAAACATCCGCACCAAGCTGCATTCCACTGACTTCGTAGAGAGCTGTAAGGCCGGGTCGATGGCTTTAGCCTAACATGCCTAGCCCAATCTTGGCGAGGATACGGTTTTCACCTTGTAGAGGAACCATGTCTGCTAGCGTTC
>CAYQCG010000246.1:0-4135 GCA_964415925.1 uncultured Puniceicoccaceae bacterium
ACAAGAAAACTGTATTGAAGTACAAGCACAGACAAGGATTCTCGATTCTTGACGAGGCTGGTAATGTTTTATCTCAAAGGCCTCACTTGGGCCTATATTTGGAGGAATGCCCAGTTGTGTTGATTTACTACTTGGAGGAATTTCCATTAGATGCCACAGAGGAAGAAATTCGTGCGCGCTGGGAAACAGAACAGCATCTCATTGATTACATGAAGAAGTATAACATGCTTTTGCTCGAGCACTTCGCACAACAAGCTATTATTATTTTAACGCCAAGTCTTATTCCCTAAGCTCTCATACTTCATCCCTCTGCAGTTGACGATCCGGTATTCCATGCCTTTATCTGTGGATAGGCATGGCGCAAGATTACGCATTCGAGGATACTGCATCGCAGGCACATCGGTACGATACCGAGGTCAAGGGTGAAACCATGACCGTGAATATGGGGCCCAGCCACCCAGCCACGCATGGTGTCCTGCGACTCAAGCTGGACCTTGACGGCGAGATCGTCACCCGCTGCGAGCCGGTCATCGGCTACCTCCACCGCGGCGACGAGAAGATCGCCGAGAACATGACCTACAATCAGTTCATTCCCTACACCGACCGCCTCGACTACATCGGCCCCATCCACAACAACGTTACCTTTGTCCTCGCCGTCGAAAAACTCGCCCAGCTTCAGGTGCCGCCACGTTGCGAGGCCATCCGCGTCCTCTGCTGCGAGCTCGCCCGCCTCCAGTCCCACCTCCTCGGCATCGGTGTTTATGGCATGGACGCTGGCGCCATGACCGTCTTCATGTATTGCTTTACCGAGCGCGAGCGTCTCTACAGCCGGATGGAGGAACTATGCGGTGCCCGCTTCACTACCAGTTACACCCGGGTTGGCGGCCTTATGAGGGATATTCCGGACGGTTGGCTCGGCAAGGTCCTCGATACCTGTGGGAAGATCGAGGAAACCCTCGACGAGGTCGATAAGCTCCTCACCCGCAACAAGATCTTTTATGACCGCACCGTCGGCATTGGGGTCATCTCCAAAGACGACGCCATTGCTTACGGCCTTACCGGGCCTAACCTTCGGGCGAGCGGTGTTGCGTCCGACCTTCGCGCTGACAAGCCCTATAGCGGTTACGAGAACTACGATTTCGACATTCCCATCGGCCAGACCGGTGACAGCTACGATCGCTGGCTTGTCCGTATGGCCGAGTGCCGTGAATCCATCAAGATCATCCGTCAGGTCATCGACAAGATGCCCGGAGGCCTCTGGTATAATGACGAGGCCAAAAAGATCTACAAGCCGCAGAAGGACAAGGTCATGACCAGTATGGAGGAGCTCATCCAGAATTTCATGATTGTGACCGAAGGACCCCAGATGCCTCCAGGAGAAGTCTACTTCGAGGCAGAAAACCCTAAGGGCTGGCTCGGCTTTTACATCGTCAGCAAAGGCGGTGGAGTCCCGTTCCGCCTTAAAATCCGTGCACCCAGCTTCTGCAGCCTCTGCATCCTCCCCAAGATCGTCCCCGGACACATGGTTCCCGACATTCCTATCATTCTCGGTAGCCTCGACTTCGTCCTCGGCGAGTGCGACCGTTAATAAAGCGTATTGTTTGTTCCAGCTACAATATGATAGACTGCTCTTAATGAGCCCTGCCAGCTGCATTAGGGAATTGAATAAAAAGCGCCTTTTTCAGCCTTAAGAAATCACCTTTACCAGAGGTGAAACAATCTTTCTGGATCATCCGGAGTGGGTGGCGATTCCCAAAAGACAGCAAGTGGGTTTCCACTGCTATAACCGGAATCTACACGCATCAATAATCTCCTCCATGTCGTCAGTATCAGATGTCTTGGAACCTAATCAGAATTAGACGCTTGCCCCGCTTCTGCGCTGGATTTGCAGGTAAGATATTTTCGTGACTCCGTGTCTTCTGTGGTTAAATAATATAACTGCAATCCGATATACAGTCCACATGACGAACCTTCAGCATACCCTTTGGAAAATCCATGGCATCCTCGAAAAGTATGGCTATCAGGGTGAGGCTGAATACATCATGAAGGTCATGGACTCCCTCAGTGGGCGTCATACTGCTTGGCGTGAGCTCTTGTCTTCCGATCGTATTTGGGGTGGGGCAGGCGCTGTTTGGGAAGTTGGCCACCTCGACGAGGACACGCTCCTCTACTGGAACCTTTTCCTTGAACTCGCCCAGGAAACCGAGGCCTCCGGCGTCGATTCAGAAAAGATCAGGAATGTCCGGGAGATACTCAGGAACAATGTCCAGTTGATGCTGGATCAGCCGGCCCGTTTTCAGGAGTAATCCTGTAATGTTCGGAATCTGAGGCTTTTTCATTCTATCGAAACCTTTGACATCCCTCCTCTTTCCCCCTCATTAGTGATGTATATGGAGTTACAACCCGATACTCTGGCCGAGATCGATCGTGTCGTTCCGCTTTATCCGACAAAACGCAGTGCGGTCCTGCCTGTTTTGCATGCGGTTCAGAAGGATCAGGGTTACATCAGCAATGACGCCATCGAATGGATTGCTCACCGCTTGGAACTCAAGCCGATCAACGTCTATGAGGTCGTCACCTTCTACCCGTTCTTCCGGCAGGAACCTATCGGAAAAACCCATATTCGTCTCTGCCGCACTCTGCCTTGTGCTCTTTGCAGCGGTTACAAAATCGCTAAAATTTTAGAGGAGGAATTCGGCTGCCACATGGGCGAAACTTCTCAAGATGGTGCCGTCACCCTCGAATGGGCGGAGTGCCTCGCCTCCTGCGGTTCCGGTCCTGTCATGCTGGTCGGTGACGATCTGATTGAAAACCTCACCGAAGAAAAGATCCGCGAACTGGCTGGCGGAATAAAGGCAGGAGCTGCCAAAGTCTGATCATTCTTCCGGACAACAAGACTTCATAAATTCCGGTCCCTTCCGTCTGACTTCTGCAGCTATCTCCTCCACCGTATATCGTGGTGTGATATGTTGCGGACAGTTCCAGTCGTAGGCCTTGATGTCGAACACCAATACCCTCTCGATCACCGCCTTGTAGTCCGGTAACTCCACTTTTTCCACGAGATTAGAGTCGACTGCATCCGATACTTTTGCCTCAGCCCATATTTTCAGGCGGGATTGCGACGGGTAGTCCATCAGGATCATTGCCACTTTGTGCTCTGCATTAATATTTCCCACGCTGATATACTGTCTGTTTCCCCTGATATCCGCCATCGCCAGTGTCCTGTCGTCCAATACTTTCAGGAATCCTCTTGGCCCGCCCCTGAATTGTACATACGGCCACCCGTTTTCGCCTACGGTAGACATGTAAAAACTGTCGCGTGTCTCGATAATAGACTTCTCCCTCTCAGTCAGAATATAACGGTCCCCCGACTGTTCTACACGCTCATATGAATTACGTGAGCCGTAGCGTTTCTGGGCTTCCTTCACACTCTCCGTAAAGGCATACTGGGTATAATTTTGATTCATCATCTTGAGACGCGCGAATCTGACAAAGCTTGCATATGCATTGAAAGCTGGTTCCGTGCATCTTCACTAATAATTTCCCATTCATCCCATTTCCAGCCTTGCGAATTTGGCTCCGCAGGCTTGGCTGGCTTAGCAGACTGGCATTTTTCCAGCAATTAGGTTAATTTAACATCTTATGCATCCCAGAGAGCATCGTATTATACTCAATCATGCCGACGAAGAGGGTTACACACCGGATCTCGAGTGTTACCTGCGCCACGGTGGTTACGAAAACCTCAAGAAAGCCCTTCAGCAAATGCCCGAAGACCTTTGTAAAGCTGTGATGGACTCCGGCTTACGTGGCCGAGGGGGTGCCGGATTTCCTACCGGACTGAAGTGGAAGTTTCTCGATCGAAAAAGCGGTAAGCCCATTTACCTAGTCTGCAATGCCGATGAATCAGAGCCCGGCACCTTCAAGGACCGCCAGATCATGCATAAAGACCCTCATCAGCTTATCGAGGGGATCATGATCACAGCCTACGCTATCCAGGCTGCCCAGGCATTCATATACATCCGCGAGGAGATGCCTTATGGGGCTAAAATCCTCAATCAGGCGATTAACGAAGCAAAAGAAAAAGGTTTTGTCGGAAATAATATCGGTGGCAGTGAATACAGTTGCGAAATCGTCG
>CAYQCG010000247.1:0-4134 GCA_964415925.1 uncultured Puniceicoccaceae bacterium
ACAACCTTCTCCTCCGCCGGCGTATCCCCGATATCGCCCGCCGTGTCGGGATGAATGTGGATGATGTCCATGCCGCCATCAATACTATCGCACAGCTCGATCCCGCGCCGGGCCGACGCTTCTCCGAAGACACCAACCGCGTTGTCGTTCCCGACGTAAAAGTGGAAAAAGACGAATACAACGAATGGCAGGTCATCCTGAATAACGATTATATCCCACGCCTCCGCATATCGAATACCTACAAGGACCTGATCGCCCGCGGTGCTCTCGCCAAGAAGGAAAAGGAATACATCCAGGACAAGTTCCGCAGCAGCAAATTCCTCATCTCCTCCATCGAACAGCGCCAGCAGACCATCGAACGCATCACCCGAGAGTTGCTCAACTTCCAGCGTGACTTCTTTGAGCAGGGCCCCTCCAAATTGCGCCCATTGACCATGAACCAGGTCGCGGAAGCTGTCGGTGTCCACGAAACCACCGTTTCACGCGCCCTCGCCAACAAATACATCGACACCCCTCATGGCGTCTACGACTTCAAGTACTTCTTTACCACCGGTTATCAAGGCACGAACGGTCATGCCGTCTCCAATACCTCGGTGAAGGAACGTATCCAGAAACTGATTGAAGCGGAAAATCCGTCCAAACCCTACTCCGACCAGCAGATCGTTGAAATCCTCCAGGAAGAAGATATCAAGATTGCCCGGCGCACCGTCGCCAAATACCGCGAGGAACTCGGAATCCTGCCTACCAACCTCAGACGGCAATACGGCTAAGACATTTTGAATCCCGAAGAAGATACCCCATCCCCTGCATCAGCAAACAGCTCTGACTTGAGCCAGATATTTGAGCAAGTGTGGAACATGCAGCTGTTCACCAGCGGCGACCACATCGTCCGGCTCAACCAGATCATCATTGCCTTCGGACTGATCGTCCTCGGCCTGATTTTCACCCGTATTATCGCAGGGATTGTCGGCCAGCGACTGATCAAGTTCTCCCGGATCAATGCCAACACTGCCTACATCCTGCAGCGCCTGATCTTCTACGCCCTCATGATCATCGTTGTCCTGGTCGCTCTCCCCATTGCCGGTATTCCGATCACCATCTTCACCGTCCTTGGAGGCGCATTGGCCATCGGAGTTGGTTTCGGCGCCCAGAATATCTTCAACAACCTCATCTCCGGTATCCTCATCATGACCACCCGGCCCATCCGCATCGGGGATATCCTCGAGCTGGACGGCGCTGAAGGACGCGTTGAGGATATCGGTACACGGATTACCCGCGTCAGGCGCTCGGACGGTGTCGATGTCCTCATCCCCAACAGCCACTTTCTGGAGCAGCAGGTCGTCAACTGGACACTCCAGGACGGCGACATCCGGGGCAATGTCACCGTTGGAGTCGCTTACGGCTCCCCCTGCCGCAAGGTTGAGCAAATCCTTGTCGACGCCGCTACGGAAAACAGTAAGACCCTCAAAAGTCCGGCCCCTTTCGTGCTTTTCGAAGATTTTGGAGACAACGCCCTCATCTTCAGCGTATTATTCTGGACTCAGGTCCAGCGCCCGATGGACATGCGGCGACTGCAAAGCGAACTGCGTTTCCGCATCGATGAACTCTGCCGCGAGAACGACATCACCATCGCCTTCCCGCAGCGTGATGTTCATATAGATTCCCTGAGTCCCCTCAAGGTTAGCATCGAAAAGGCGGACTAGAGCCGTTTTTTGACGTCCTTCAGCACATCGCAGAGCATCTCCGTCGTCAGCTTCCCTGTAAAAGTGTTTTGCTGGCTCGGGTGATAAGAACAGGCAATAATAGGTGCTTCCGGCATCTCATGGATTGCCCCATGGCCAAACTTCGGCTGCGGTCTGGGAACCTCCCACCCCATCTCGCGATAGAACTTCAGTGTGGCACTGAACGCCAACTGACCCAGACAGAGAAAACCGGATAACTGGGGCATTAACCTGATCGTCTCCACCAGAAAGGGAAAGCAGTTAGCCTGCTCCTCCGTGGTTGGCTTGTTTTGTGGAGGCGCACAACGAACTGCTGCAGCAATCGTGCAATCGATCAACTTGAGCCCATCATTACTGTCAGTAGCAATCGGCTGGTTGGCAAACCCGGTCCTGAACAGGGCATCGTAGAGAAAATCCCCCGAGCGATCACCTGTGAACATTCTCCCTGTGCGGTTGGCTCCATGGGCTGCCGGAGCGAGCCCTACGATCAGCAATCGCGAGTGGGAATCTCCGAAGTTTTCAACAGGCTTTCCCCAGTACTGCCAGCTTTGGAAACGCTTTACCTTTAATTGTGCCACCTTGCTACAATGATTCCGAAGACGTTTACATTTATTACATTCAATGATTTTTTTCTGTAAAGTTCCCCAATTGCTCATTTTATGGTTAGTTTAAATATCAGTTACTAATGGTTAAAACAGATAAACCACATTTGCTTGTCGATGCAATGGGGCCGTACATCCATGCCGGAGTGCTGCTGGAAGGGCGCTGGCTGTCTTTTCGTCAAGGCGAATGTGAAGCACTCGAATGCTTGTTTGATATCACCTCCAACGTTCTGGAGCAAGCCAGTCTCAAATTCGATGATCTCGCCGGTTTTATCTATTGCCGGGGCCCGGGGTCACTTCTTGGATTACGAATAGCAGCAATGGCAATCAACGGTTGGCGCACATTTTGGCCAAAGCCACTCTATATTTACACCAGTATAACCTTGCTGGGTGATATGCTGGGTTATTCTGGAAACCAGCCACCTTATCATATTATTTCACCTTTCCGACAGGGTAAGTTCCATCATTACAAGATAGTTGAAAACGGTGAGAAAGAATTGGGACTCCTTCCGGAAAATGAAGCCGACGTCCTGAGTGGAACGGTGTATTTTATGCCTCGAACCCTGGCAAAAAACACTCCATCGTATGCCACCGAAATGATCCTCGATCTGGCCTGGTTCCCGTTGGCTTTGACGATAAATCCGGAATGTCTGCAAAGTGCCGAAATTGCTGAACCTTACGTACCTGAAGAAGCGGAATTCGCCCTCTGGAATGCACAGCGTCATCGTTGAATAAAATGGAGCCCCCCCCCAATCTCCGATGCTGGGCACAGATCGATCTGGCTGCATTGGAGCGCAATTTGAAAGCAGTCAAATCTGCCCTACCCTCCCATATTCGTTACATTGCCGTCGTTAAAGCCGATGCCTATGGACATGGAATGGCCCCGGCAGTAAAAAGGCTGATGCATAGTGGTGCCGATCTTTTCGCAGTTGCCAATCTGGAAGAAGCATCGGAAATCAGGGAAATTGGATCCGGCTGGCCCATATTGTTACTAAGCCCGGTATTACCTGAAGAAAGTGAGCGACTGCTGGAGCTCGATGCAATGCCAACAATTTCGAGTCTCGAAGAAATAAAGCGCTTCGGAGAAATAGGGCGTAAATCCGGCAAAGTGATTCGAGTGCATTTGAAGATAGATACGGGAATGGGTCGATTAGGAGTCTGGCATGAAAATGCCCTGGACTCCTATCAGGCGATAAAGAAAGCGTCATTCCTTCAATTGGACGGTCTTTACACGCACTTTTCGTGTGCTGATAGTGATGATGAATTTACACGGGAACAACGCACACGTTTTCAGAGTGTCTTAAGTACATTGCCGGGGGTCGAGGATTCAGATCTCTTAATCCATGCCGATAATAGCGCTGGCATTGAAACGTTTCCCCGTGAAGGTATTTTTAATGGTGTCAGGATCGGGTTATTACAGTTTGGAGTGCGCCCTCATCCGGCTTCCCTATTGGCGAAAGTAATTACGACGCCAGTATTCAGTCTCTACAGCCGTGTTGGTTTGGTAAAGGATTTACCGTCGGGAACAGCAGTCAGTTATGGACGCACACATGTCTTGAGACGCGACTCAACACTTGCCATCGTTACGGCCGGATATGGAGATTGCCTTCCTACCCGGCTTAGCAATTGCGGAAGTGTTCTAATCCGTGGGAAGCATTGTCCGATACTTGGGCGGGTTACGATGGATCAGACATTGGTCGATGTTACGGACTTGCAGGGAGTCCATGTCGGGGATACGGTCTGTCTTATCGGCAAACAGGAAAAAGAGAATATTTCCCTAGAAGAGTTCGGCCAAAGCTCCGCTCTAATTT
>CAYQCG010000248.1:0-4120 GCA_964415925.1 uncultured Puniceicoccaceae bacterium
GCCCTCAAAATCCAATTCGAAAACCAACTCCGGCTTGACGATACGGACAGGGCCGTGGCGTGAGAGGGTGTTGCGCTTCACCCAGCGATCAACCTTGCGGATTTCGTCATCGGTTAACCCGGAATAGGCTTTGGCGATGGGAACAAGTTCATCGCCCTTCCACACCGCGAAGGTATAATCCGTGAAGAGGTTCGCACGTCGTCCATGTCCGGCCTGTGCGTAGACCATGACAACATCAAGTGTGAGGGGATCAATTTTCCACTTCCACCAGTCACCCTTGACACGTCCTGTCTTGTAGACCGAGCCTTTGCGTTTGAGCATAAGGCCCTCGGTGCCACGTTCCCGACTAGTATTCCATGTGCTGTGAAGCGCATCCCATGAATCGGCCGGCACAAGGGGCGACAGTCTCAGGGAAGATCCGGAAGGCGACCCGGAAAGCACTTCTTCAATGATGGATCGCCGCTTCTCCAGCGGGAATGTGCGAATGTCCCCGCCCAGATATTCGAGACAATCGTAAACCAGAAAAACCACAGGGGCTTCCGAAAGGATGTCACCGGCAAAATCTTTTCGACCCAGCCGTTTCTGAAGAACAGCGAAAGGCTGCACCCTGCCCTCTTTCCAGGCTACAACTTCGCCATCCAGAACTGTGCCCTCAGGCAATGCGTTTGCTGCCTGCATGATCTCGGGAAACTGCTCAGCCACCTGCTCCTCACCTCTGGACCAAAGCAATCGCGCTCCGGTCCGCATAATGAGCTGGGCGCGAATGCCGTCCCACTTGTCCTCTACCTGCCAATCAGAAACGTCACCCAGCGACTTGAGTGCTTCAACAGGACTGGCCAGGTAAAACGGGTAGGGCCGGGCGGGATCATTGTCCGCCTCATCACTGAGAAATTTCCGGAACGTCTCTGCGTCTGGCTGCCACTTACCGGACAGCCGGTGGTCCATCACGGCCTGATCGACACCTGCAACTTCAGCCAAAGCGCGGACTACGAGAATCCTTGAAACACCGACACGGAATCCTCCCGTAATCAATTTATTGAAGACGAAGCGTTGGTCCGCATCCAGCTGATCCCAATATTCCCTCAGGCGTGGAAAATTCAAGTTGTCATCCCAGAACTGCAAGGGCTGTATCCATTCCTCAACTACATTATGCAATGGCAGATCCGTTATCCTGTCATTCGGAGGCGAGAGCAGCGCAAGCGTTTCCGCGAGATCACCCACCACACTGTAGGACTCTTCCACCAGCCACGAAGGCAACCCCGAAAGATCACCCGCCCATCCACGCAGGGATTTGGACTTGACCAGGCCCTTGAAACGATGACCGATAAGGAACCACAACGCCCAGGCAGCGTCTTCGGGAGGGACTTCCCTGAAATACCGGACCAGCGCCGAGACTTTTTGCGTAGTCTTAGTCGAACTGTCGAGTTCGGTAAAAAGCTGGGTGAAACGGCGCATCGCGATATGGTATTTACTTGGGGCTCAAGGCCATCATTCTGGATACATGATGTTGAAAGCGGATGCAGATGGCAAATCCGGCCAGCGGAAACCACGTCGTTGGCTTCGCTGGCTGGCTGGGGTGGCAGGTTTCGGACTTGTATTGGTTTTGCTACTGGTCGCCTATCTCTGGTTCCAAATCAGGGAAGCACTCCCTCTGCTGGAAGGCGAATTAGACCTCAGCGGACTGGAAGCACCGGTAATGATTGAGCGAGACGGCTACGGGGTTCCATCGATTACAGCGCAAAACCGTCCGGACGCAGCCTATGCCTTAGGATTCCTGCATGCACAGGACCGGTTCTTCCAAATGGATACCCTGCGCCGCGTTGCTGCCGGGGAGACAGCAGAGGTTGTCGGCAGCTTTTCGCTGGAATTCGACTTCCGCCAGCGGCGGCACCATTGCCGGAGAACGGCCGAAAAAGTCTATGCCTTGATGCCTGCTTTACCCAGAGCCATCCTGGACGCCTATACCCGTGGAGTGAATGCAGGATTGGTAAATCTGGGAGCCCGGCCTTTTGAGTATTGGCCATTGAGGAAAACGCCTGATCCCTGGAAGCCGGAAGACAGTCTGCTGGCTGCCTTTGCCATGTATTTCAACTTGCAGGATAGCGGTGATAGTGAACTTTCCAGACTACTCATGCAGGAAGCTCTCAACCCGGAAGCCTATACTTTCCTTGCTGAAAACGGAAGCCCGTGGGATGCCGCACTCGACGGATCGAAACTCCCGATAGTGCCGATACCTGACCGCAGTGCATTTCCTGAAATTGCCCAATTTAAATGGTATCCGAAAAAGCATGACATGGCAGCCATGAGTGATGTGGCGGTTGGCTCCAATGCGTTTGCGGTCAGTGGCATCAGGTCTTCCAATGGAGCGGCGATCGTGGCCAATGACATGCACTTGGGATATAACGTCCCAAACACCTGGTATCGGGCGTTGTGGAAATATCCGGATACGCAAACGAAAGAAGAGATCCGCGTCACAGGTATGACTTTGCCGGGCATTCCACTATTGGTGACCGGAACGAACGGTCATGTGGCCTGGGGTTTCACGAATGCCTATGCGGATACACTTGACCTGGTCGAACTCGAATTAAACCCGGAGAACGAAAACCAGTACCGGACCCCGGAAGGCTACGAGGCCTTTATCGAACGCGAGGAAACCTTCTCACTTCCCGGCGGCGAAACGGAAACCAAAATCTACCGTGATACCCGATGGGGGCCGGTTCTGGAAGTAATGGAAGATGTAGAAACCGGGCGCACCCGCTTGTTTGCCATCAAATGGGTCGCCCACCAAGCGGAAGCACTAAACTTCGAAATGGTGGAACTTGAGGATGCACAGGATTTGTCAGAGGCCATGGACATTGCAAACCGCAGCGGGATACCCATCCAGAATTTTATCGCTGGAGACAGCCTGGGCAATGCAGGCTGGACGCTGGTCGGGACGATGGGAAACCGTATTGCTACAGTGGGTACATCCTACTGGAAGGGAATCCTTCCACCGGAAGAATATCCGAGGATCATCAACCCTGAAAACGCCTTGATCTGGACGGCCAACAACCGGGTAGTGGGGGGCGCTTGGTTTGAACTGATCGGGGACGGCGGTTATGACCGTGATACCCGTGCCTGGCAGATACGCAAGCGCATGGAAGAAAAGCAAACACACACTGTCGAAAGCCTGCTCGACATCCAGCTGGACGCGGAGAGCTATTACCTCAAACGCTGGCAGAAACTGCTGATCCGGACGCTTGAAGCTTCCGACCCGGGAGACAAATCACGCCTTCGGGAAATGCTGGATATCGTGAGAAACTGGAATAATTTAGCCGATCCCGACTCAACAGGATGCCGACTGGTCAATGACTTTCGCTTTTACCTGGCCAGGCGCGTCCTGCCTAGATTCTTTAGAACAGCGCTCGAAGTGACGGATTCCATACGCTGGGGTAATTCCCGATATGATCAGCCGCTCTTCATGCTGGCCAATGAAAAGCCGGCAGCCCTGGTTGATCCCGAACTCGGCTCATGGCAGGCCGAACTGGAGGCTGCCGTTGAAGATCAACTGGATTCTTACGCGGAGGAACATGGAGAGGATTTCGACCTGGGAAAGAGGACCTGGAACGAAGCCAATAGCGCCAAAGTTCAGCACCCCCTGACCTTCATTGTTCCTTTTCTGAACGGATGGTTAAGCATGCCTGAATCTCCCGTTCCGGGAGCTAATGAGACACCCCGAGTCCAGGCAGGGCGGTTCGGTCAAAGTCAACGGCTGATCATCTCACCGGGACGCGAAGAGGATGCTCTATTTGCCATGCCGGGAGGACAAAGCGGGCATCCCATGTCACCGTTTTACAAGAAAGGACATGCAACCTGGGCTAACGGAGAGATGCTGCCTTTGCTGCCCGGAGAGACCGAATACAGACTCTACCTGAATCCAGCAAATTAATCATCCGCCGGCTCGTCCTTTTCGGCTTCGAGGGATTCACCCGTAAACCGGGTGGGCACCTCCCATGCATCGTAACCCTTCTCCCGCAGGTAGCGCGTCAGAGGAGACGTGTAACCATGGGTCAAACCGATACGTTTCGCACCCGTCTGTTCGATTGCCCGGAGAAGGCCATCCCAGTCGGCGTGATCGGTC
>CAYQCG010000249.1:0-4117 GCA_964415925.1 uncultured Puniceicoccaceae bacterium
TGGATAGTAGTACGTGGTCCTTCCATGGGTTTATTTATCAATTTACAAATCATTTTGTTTAATTGTCAACAATTTTTGTTGTGAACAATATTATTTCCCAATAAATTGCAATAATGATTGTCCCTTAGGAACTTATGGCACAAGTGGTCTAACGAAATCAGCGGTTAACCTAACGAAAGGCGTAGAGATAACAATCTGAAGCGAGGAGGTAGGCCTTATTGCCCGAGACGGCAGGGATGGTTTCCTCGAGTATGCCGCCGATGCGTGTCCGCCAGATGATATTGGGAGAGCCGTCGGGGTTTGCCTCGACGTCGAGGCAGACAACAAAAGACTCGGTGGAAGAACCGCAGATAACGGTATCCTGCGTGCAGGAAGAGCCTGTCCAGCCCCCCGCGCCGGTGTAGTGCCAGAGTTCTTTGCCGTTAGTGTTATCGATGCAGAAAAGTCTGGCACCGAGGGCTGCGCCATCGTGGTCGATGGAAGTTGATACGAAGGTCCGGTTGCCTGAATTGGACGGGGTGGAATTCATGCTGGTGCGTCCTATGTCATTCCGTGGATCCACAAAACCCCAACGCTTTTGACCGGTAACAAGGTCCAACCCGACCAGTTCCCTGTTTGTCCGGCAGATATACATACCCTTCCAAATGACGCCGGCCGCGGAGTCGGGCAGACCTCCGAAACAGGAGTAAGCCCAGTCGAGATTTCCGGTTTTCTTGTCGATGGCATAATAATGTCCATCCCATGAACCAGTATAGACGCGCTTGTCATCGACAGCGGGAGAGGGGTAGACACCACCATTGGTCTTGTGTGTCCAGACCAACTTACCGGTGTCGGCCTTGAGGGCAATGATATAGCCGTCGACAGTGCCAGTATAGACCTGCGAGTCATCGGGCATGGAAGTTGTCCAGACCCATCCGACCTTGCTGGACCAGACCGGCTTGCCGGATTTAGCATCCACGCAGTACATGGTATCGTTACCGCCCTGCTGGCCAAAGTAGACTCGTCCCTGATGCACGCTTGGGGAGCCGGAGACCTGGCCGGAAGTCTCGAACCGCCAGACTTCCTGACCGGTTTCGGCGTCCATGGCGAAAACGAAGCGTGAAGGTGTACCCACATAAACAATACCGTCACTCACTGTGGGAGGACTTTGGAAATCGCCACCCCCGGAAACAATATCGGCGAGTCTGCGTTCACCATTTTCATAGGTGCACTCCATGAGACTGTGTCTCCACTGGAGTTTACCCGTGTCGGGATTCAGGGAGTAAAGATAAAGCTCGGAGCTACTGGCGAGGATGCCGTTTTTGTTACCGGTAAGGTCGGCAAAGATCTGGTGATGGCCGGCGTATTCACTCCAGAGGCGTCTGTAACCGGAATCGCTGAACTGGAGGGCGGAGACCTTGCCGTCGAGAGAGGCGAAATAGACCCTGTTCTCAATAACGAGTGGCCGGGAGCGAATCCAGTCACTGGCCTCTGCTGTCCAGAGGAGTTTACCTGTATCGATGTCTACACAGTAGAGTTCTTTGGTGGCCGAACCGATAAAGACCTTGCCGTTACTGATGGTTGGGCCGGAGAAGAGCATGAAGGCTCTGGGCTCGCCACGGTTTAGCCTTGTGCGCCACTTTTCCTTACCGATGGAACGGTCAATGCCCAGGATGAAGCCGGACTCAGTAGTAGTAACCACCGTATTTCCATGGACTGCGGGAGTTGAACGGATAGGTGATTCAGCATCGAAGATCCATCGGACGCGTTGACCACCCTCAACGTTCAAGGCATAGAGGAGACCCTGATCGGTGCCTGCAAAAACCAGGTCAGTGTCGAGGAGGATTTCCCCGAACAAATGACCGACACGGAAAGTCCACCAGGGCTGGCCGTTTGCTTTCTTCAGGACGACGGTGTCCTGCATCAAGGTAGTGGCGGGCAGATTCTTCAAGTCGAGACGACCGAAGGGATAGGCGATGTATTCATTATTTCCGGTAACCGGTGCGTAACCCCTGCGGTAATCGATGCGGTCAGCATCGACCTGCCTGACAATTCTACCTGTCTTCTTGTCCATGAAGAAGATGTGTTTGACATCGCCCTCGAATTCCCAGCTTCCGCTGGAGGCGCGCATGACGACGTGGTCGTCGAGGACGACGACCTTTGAGGCGCCACGTGGAGTGGAGTACATCTGTAATCCATTCTGATAGGTTCTCCAGATAACTTCCCCACTCTTTTCATCGAGGCAGTACATGAGTGTCCTCATACCCGGAGAGGCGACGTAGACCCGACCCTTCTCGACGGAAGCTGAAGCGTACCATGAGTGTCCGTTGGGAAACTTCCATGCGATCTCACCGGTAGTGGGCCCCGGATCGGGAGAGAGGCCTGACTGCAACTGACTGCCGCCAAAGACGGGCCAGTCTGTGGGAGCTTTTACCCGAGGTGTTTCCGGGCCACGGATTTCGGTGATGTAATCCGGGTTCTCGTAAAGGTTTTCCATGAGGGCGTAAGCTTTATCCACGAGGTGGTAGTTCTGCGGCTGGACGGGCCCCCAGTGGGCAAGCGTGTAACCGACTTCGTGGAGGTCCTCAAGGTTTATCCCCTGATTAATCATGTGGCGGAACCATGAGAAGAGGACTGATTGACGGTGAACCGCATTCTCGGAATTTGTAGGTGTGCGCATGACACTTACCCGGGCCTGGTCGATTGCCTCGACACCGGTTTTCTTGAATCCATATAGCAAGGCATTCATTGTAAAAGTGCCAAGAATGATGATTAACAGGGGAATTTTCATGTTGTAGGCTGAATTCGAAACGTGGCAGAGTGCACCGCGGTGAATATTGTAGACAATCTACAAAAAGCACTTAAACAGCATGTGTAAACGATAAAATGTGTGTTCATGACTTGAGGGCAGTCCTTTGAGCCGGATGGCTGAAGTAATCGAAAGGAAAATGATGCGTCCTTTACAGATGACGTGACTGATCCGGTATGGACAATCCTGAATATATAGCACACGATAACGGCAACAGCCTTTCGGATACCGAAATGCTTTAACAAACCAATACCCCCTGCTTCGCCTCTATAAGATGAAAACAAGACTGACCTGTAAAACGCTACTGGTTTTTGCAATCATGTTAATACAGACAGCCAGAGCGATATCAACGTATGTCTGGCAGCCGGTTGAAATAACGTTCAAGGCTGAAGGCAGTTATGAGAATCCGTATGTCGACGTCGACCTGTGGATACAGTTGAAGGGACCGAATTTCGATAAACGAGTCTACGGATTCTGGGATGGTGGGCAGACCTTTAAGGTCCGCTTTGTGGCCACCGAACCGGGAGAGTGGTCCTGGCAGAGCGGGTCGAATCAACGGTCAGACGAGGGATTGACCGGACGGAGCGGAAAACTGGAGGCGCTGCCGTGGTCTGACCAGGAGCTGGCGGATAATCCGAACCGGCGGGGTATCATACGGCCGACAGCAAACGGCAGGGCCCTGGAGTATGCGGATGGAACACCGTTCTTTATGATCGGGGACACGTGGTATGCTGCCTCAACCTGGCGAATTCCCTACAGAGGGGAAGCGGCGGATGAAGACTATGAGCCTGGTCCCGGAATCAGTTTCGAAGAGCTTATAGCATACCGGAAGCAGCAGCAATATAACTCGATCAATATCATTGCGGCATTTCCGAACTGGGATGCGGATCACCTTCCTTCCCACTACTGGAACGAAGATGGGGTTGGAATCCGGGGCGGCTGGGAGAAATTCGGTTACATGTCAAATGAGCAAGACCTGTGGACGATCAAGGACATGCACGACGAGAAGGGCAACCGGTCATTTGCAATGCTGCCAGACAAAGAGGGTGTTCCTGATTATGACCGTCTAAATCCGGAATATTTCCAGAGCCTGGACAAGAAAATCAACCACCTCTGGCAGGAAGGATTCATTGCGTTCCTGGAACCCGCCAGACGGGACAGCACGGTAGCCTGGGACGCCTATTTTGACTATAAGACGAGTTACGCACGGTTTGTGCATTACATTTTCTCCCGCTACGGGGCGTATAACCTGATCTTGAGCGGCATACACCTCGATGCGATACCGAAAGGCGCGAGCCTGCAGGCGGATGAATTCAACGTTGCCCTGAA
>CAYQCG010000250.1:0-4094 GCA_964415925.1 uncultured Puniceicoccaceae bacterium
AATACACATGATGCATGAAGGGAGCTTCTGAAGTGCCGTTCGGTTGCATCGTGCAACCAGATAGCGACAGAAGAAAAACCACGAGAGAAAACTGTAATATTTTGAAGTGTTTGGTATCCATTTCTATTAGAATAATGATTTCTAACCTAAGTCGAAAGGCAAAATTGCCTGTTGTCTCCGGTTTGGATAATATGCTTTGTATTGTGTTCAGCTGGTTATGAACCGTGTGTTTATCAAAACTTATGGGTGTCAAATGAATGAGCGTGACAGCGAGGCTGTTGCGGCCCTATTGCGCGCACGCGGTTACACTATTGTGGATAGTGAGGTTGATGCGGACACCGTCCTGCTCAATACTTGTGCAGTTCGTGACCAGGCTGAACAGAAAGCCATTGGGAAGGCGGGATATCTTCTTGCCCGCAAGCGGAATAACTCTGACTTCAAAGTGGGCATCCTCGGGTGCATGGCCCAGAACCGTGGCAATGAGCTGATCGATAAACTCCCCGACCTCGATCTACTGGTTGGGACACAGAAGTTTCATCGAGTCCCAGAGATGCTTGATCAAATCATACAGCGTGAAAATGCTCTGGGTCCGAAGCCCCAGACATTAGTCGATCTGGAGAAAGAAGAAGGTTCTCAGAACACCATCCGTGAGCATTTTGAGTTTAATAATAAGCCGCAAACCCAGATCAGCGCTTTTGTTTCCATCATGCAGGGCTGCAACATGCGCTGTACTTTTTGTATTGTTCCGAAAACCCGTGGTGATGAGCGCAGCCGCCCGATCGGGGACATTGTTGAAGAGTGTGACCAGCTGGCTTCGAAAGGGACCCGTGAGGTTACACTGCTAGGGCAGATCGTCACAAGCTACGGACGTAGGGAAATTCCATTTCGTAATGGCAAGAGTCCATTTGTGCAGTTGATCGAGGCTGTCGCACAAGTGCCTGGCATTGACCGCATTCGATTCACCAGCCCACATCCCCGGGGCTTCAAGAAAGACCTGATCGAGGCATTCCGAGATATTCCGCAACTCATGCCCCAATGCCACTTGCCGGTTCAAAGCGGGAGCGACCATGTACTCAAGCGGATGAACCGGCCATACTCACGCGAGCGCTACATGCAGATCATTGACGACCTGCGTGCAGTTAACCCGGATATGTTTTTCTCTACGGATGTTATCGTGGGCTTCCCGGGTGAAACTGAGGAGGATTTTCAGCAGACCGTCCATCTTTTCAACGAAGTGCGTTACGACATGGCTTTTATCTTTAAGTATAGTGTCCGTTCCGGCACTGTCAGTGCAGAGGATATGGAAGACAACGTTCCTCAAGGAGTGAAGGAACAGCGAAATCAGGTCTTACTAGACATCCTTCAGCAGCATTCAAGAGCCCGTAACGATTCACTCGTCGGTAGTGAGCAGGAGGTTCTGATCGAACAACCGGCCAAACGGGGTGAAGGGCTCTATCAGGGTAGAACACCGGGAAATCGGAAAGTTATCCTGTCGGCAACAGACCGTCTGTTAGGACAAATTCTGCCGGTGCGTATTACTGAATCTTCCGTTAGTATACTCAAGGGCGAGCTGGTTTTGGCCGGAGTATGATTTTCGGCTTTCCCAAATCCTCCTGTCTTGGCAAGTTGATCCTTTAAGTCCCTTACCCTTGCAACCCTCATGACGGCAATTTCTTTGATGGCAGCCGGTTACTGGTTCTTCCGCAACAAGGAAGGATGGGAAGCCAGAACCAAGTCTTTATTGCGTGACAATACAGCCACCGTGATTGTGTTTGGCCTGGCGATGGCATGGTTCCTCTACAAAGTTACACAATGGGGCGAGGCAGATTTTGGTAAATACAAGAATATAGCATTTGCGGTCTTTGCGGCGGCTGGTGTGGGTTGCTGGTTCCTGGCGAGGGACTTCCTCATAGTCCGTGGGGCTGCGGGGATTTTTCTGTTAACTGCGGGTGTTTTGCTGAAATCGGCATATATGCAATACGATATTCCCCAGCGTTTGTTTCTGGTTTCTTTCGTTTATGTTGGAATTCTTCTTTCGCTGTATCTTGGTGCAGTTCCCTACCGTTTACGCGATTTCTTTGAATGGCTATACCAGCGTCAGAGCAGGGTGAAGACTCTGGGAATAGTGTTGGGGGCTTACGGGTTGCTTTTGTTGGGGGTGAGCCTTAGTTACTGATTATGTCCACGGTTAGTAGCGGACGTACCCTCCTGTTGATGATCGCCGGTCCCGCTGGTAGCGGGAAGACCACCCTATGTTCACGCCTGCTTGCTGATTTCTCAAACTCAGATTTGCAGCGAGTCGTCACAGCGACATCCCGTGCCCCGCGTAATGGGGAAGTTGATGGTAAGGATTATTATTTTATCCCCTCAGACCAGTTCAGGGAGCGAATCAACAAAGGAGAATTTTATGAGTATGCTCAGGTGCACGGCCGCTTTTATGGGGTTTTTAAAAGTGAAATTGACCGAAAGCTCGAAGCGGGAAACGATTTGCTGCTCAATATCGATGTCCAGGGTGCGGCAACCATACGGAGGGCCGCACGGGAACAACCAAATCTAGGAGAGCGCCTGGTCAGCGTATTTGTTTCGGTTTCTCCGGATACACTACGAAAACGCTTGGAAACCCGTGGGGAAACTTCGACCGAAATAAAAATGCGACTGGAAAGCGCAGAAGCTGAGCGACCGGAGCAGTCAAAGTTCAATTACTGCTTCGAGAGTGGCACTCGCGATGCGGATTACGAACGATTTCGAGCTATCTATCTGGCCGAGAAAGTGCGCGTTCTCTGACGTTAACACCTTCTTCCTGCAGAAGGCGCTTTTTCAAACCTTTACCCCAGTGGTATTTTCCTAAACCGCCGCCTGCCGGCAGTGCCCTGTGGCAAGGGACCAGGACTGCAACCGGATTGCTGCCTATGGCAGCTCCTGCGGCCCTCGCCGCTTTCGGTTGACCGATCATTCCAGCGATCTCTCCATAAGTTCTTGTTTGACCTTTCGGTATATCTGTAAGTGCTTTCCAGACCTTTTGCTGAAAGGTTGTTCCAATGAGAAGCACATCGATCGACTGTCCATTGCGGAATTTCTGGTCCCATTGCTCGGCGAGATCAGCTTTTTTATCAGTCGAAGCATAGCTAAAGCGATTTGTCAGATCACTGATGGCATTACGAACTCCAGTCTCATCAAGCAGGAAGAGTGCGATTAGCATGCTATTTGCCACAGCCAGCAGGCTGCTTCCCCACGGACTTTCAAAGAGGGAATAGTGAATGGTCAGCTTATCAATATTATCGCGATCCAGGAAGTGCAAAGAAACCTTACTTCTCGTTGGAGTCTTGGTATATGACATACCTCGAGATTACAGGTGGAGCGCCCTCTGCCAAGGTAGTTTGAGCCTTTTCGTTGATTTTTCTATTTCAGGATATACTATCTCTATTACTACACTATAAACCTAACCAGCTCGCTATGAAAAAATATCATGTATTCATTCTCGTCCTTAGTGCCCTGCTCTTCTCTGCCTGTGGAGACAAAAGTGATTCCCCTGACAGCCTTGAAGAAGCTGCCAATCAAGAGCCTTCTGCAATCCGTAGCACTCTGGAGCAAGCAGCCAATTCATTCATGGCATCCGTCAAGGAAGAAACTCCTGCATTAAAGGAAAGCGTTGAGCGCATCATCACAAATGTCGTCGAAGAACAGGATATCCCCGCGGTCAAGGAACTGCAGGAAGTGGCTAAAATGGATATCCTGCAACCAGAGACTTTCTCTTCCTATCAAAACTTTGCCGGTGCCGTTGGTGAAGCTGTATTGCCCCGTAATTTTACTGGTTCAACCCAGGAAATCCAGACTGTTGTCATGGACGCAATCAAAGGAATTAAAGCGGATGACCTGAAGCAAATCGCATCAAATTTCCAGAATCTCCTTAGCGGTGATTTTCAGCTTAGTTCCGAACAAAGAGACCTCATAAGCAATATGCTGGCAAGTTATGCACCTATGCTTAGTGACGTGGAGGGCTTGATGGACTCTGCCAAAGGAGCCTTAAGAGGAATAGGGGGCTGATTCTCCGGACAGGTTTGTAATGTATTTGTGCGAGTGCCTGATATTCGGCG
>CAYQCG010000251.1:0-4057 GCA_964415925.1 uncultured Puniceicoccaceae bacterium
GTAAGTAACTCGCTTGTCCAACGAGCCATTGCTCTTTTAGTATATCGGTGTAGTAACAGGGAAAGGAATTTGCTAAAAGTGAAATACCGAGAACTGGTCCTGCTGATAAAGCCGCAGAGTATGCTCAACGAAATTTAGAGAGATACGGAGATCCTATAGAACCAAGTGCTGAGCAACTTCTGGGTAAAGGAAAGACATGTATGGCCCAATGTCGTCAATGGTTGGCATGAGTCATTGATTTGCATCACCCCTCCGGCAGGACCTGCCCCGCAATCAGCCCCAGCAGCTTGCCGATAAATTCATCGACCGGGTAGGTGCCTCAGGCGATGGAATTGAATTTCCTAGCAGCAACTCCGGTTCCTTGACATACTAGGCCGCCTACGAGGCCTTCGGCAGGCATGACGGAAGCGCGCATCCCGGCATCTCCGCACGATTGCCGCTTTTTCGTAACATCGCCGAAGCGCGAAGCCAACGCTGCATCAGATCCGCAGTGTTCGTCTCAGCGGACTAGTCGTAGATGAAGACGGGGTCGCCTTCTTGGGGGATGCGGATGACCTGTTCGGTCGTTCAACGTGTCTTTTTCATTAGGATTTTCCTTACTTAGCTAAAAATCCTATCCCTCAAGGTGGACTTAATTCAGGAGACCCAAGCACCTTAACTCTGGTGCTCCCGCCGGGATTCGAACCCAGATCTTCGGTTCCGGAGACCGACGCTCTATCCATTGAACTACGGGAGCTGCTGATTATGAGTGACTTATGGAAAAAGGGCTACGCTAACGGGTAAAGTGCCAATAAAAACTCCCACATTTCCATTTTTGCCCTTAATGGTTTATGGATGTCCCTGTTAGGCGCAAGCTTTGAATCTCACATTGTCGAGAACGCTCTCTCATACCGTGAAGATATGTGGCTTTTGTGCGGCAGCACAAAAGGCTATATCATCGAATTGTTATATATTTTTTCTACCACTCTTTAAGTTTGTCTTGGACTTTTACCCAATAGTTAGGGTCTGAACAATTCAATTCAATCAGAAATTCTACAAACTCGTCGTGCAAGCTGTTGGCCCTGTTATACTCCTCTTCCGGTTCAAGGGGGTGAACAGATGGTCCGCAAACCGTTACAAACAGGAGAACCAATTCAAGCCTCCAGGGGATTATAGAATGGGTGCTTTGGCTAAGTGGCCACCCCACTACAAACCCTTTATGCCAACATTGATTTTCCTATCAGAAACGGAGGGTGAGCGGCTCGCGGGCAATGTTTGTCGTTTCTTCAGCAGTTACTGGTGACATTGGTCGAAAATAATACTAATACGAGCTAAAGTGTGAGTGCGGCGAGCACCACATGATTTCCATTGCTGAGTATGTGCATGACCTCAAGTATAGTAGGCTTATCAGCAAAAAAATTAATACCAATTGACTGCCCTTACTGATTTACTCAACTTGTCAACATGCCTCAGTTGAATTTCCTGTCTGCGAGAAAGTCCCTGCTTGCCACATTTTGCCTTTCAGCTGTAATCAATATGCTTACGGCTAAAGAATTGCCAAATATCCTGTGGATCGTCGCAGAGGACACTTCGCCCTGGATGGGCTGCTACGGGTCTGAGGTTAACCAAAACGAGACGACAGCAATTGATCGCATGGCCCGGGAGGGCGTCATCTTCAAACGAGCGTTTGCAGCAACACCCGTTTGTTCCTCATCGCGATCTGCACTCAGCGTGGGCGTCAACCCCATTCGTTTCAATGCGCATGAACACCGTTCCAGAGGGGCAGCCTTACCTGCGGACTGGAAAACGATTCCCCATTGGATGCAGGAGGCAGGCTATCAGACCTTCAATATGGGGAAACTGGATTATAACTATCACCATTCACTACTGGAGCTTTATCCTGCAAATGCCGTGATTGTAAAAGGCAATAAACACAATGTGAAGAATGCCGGTGAGCTGAGACCGTGGCGGAAAATGCCTCTGGACAAACCCTTCTTTGGACAGATTCAGCTTACGGGCGGGAAAAGAAAACCTAGTTTGGTGCCAGTGGATCGGTTGGTCAGTCCAGACAATCTGGAAGTGCCCGGCGATTATCCAAACAATCAAACATACCGGGAAATCATGGCGCTTCATTACAATAATATACGAGAGGATGACATGATTATCGGAGGTATACTAGAGGCTCTGGAAGAAGATGGATTGCTGGATAGTACAATAGTGGTTTACATCTCAGATCACGGCTGTCCGGAATTGTAATATGTCAGTATGTAATAAATATCTATGATAGATAGATTTTCTAGAATTCGCCATGAAGATTTTTGATCGCTATAAATATCAACTCGCCGTAAAGCTGGGATATACTACTGCAAGTATACCTGCTATAAACAAAAAGCTGAAATTTCATGTATCTACGCGTCTTGAATATAATAAAGTGAAAGATCTAGACAAAGAGGAGAAGGTGCTTCAATGCATTATGGATAAACTAAAGCCTGATGATATCGTATACGATGTAGGTGGGAATATTGGCTTATTTGCAGTGCCAATATCCTCTAGGCTTTCTGCAGGTGGAAAGATTATCATATTTGAGCCAGTTTCCTGCTGGGCGGATAGACTAAGCGAAAATTTATCACTCAATAAGGTAAGCAATGCTGAGGTGTATAAGGTTGGCCTGTTTAGTGAAAATAAAGATACTAATATGAAATTCAAGCAGACTATTGGGTCTGGAATGGCCAGTGTAGTTGCTGATTATGATTCGGCTATGGCTACGTCCCCATTTTTGGTTACAAACGTACGATTGGTTACTGCAAAAGCGTTTATCAAAGAAAACAACCTGGTAATGCCAAATATAATGAAAGTTGATGTGGAGGGTGCGGAACTGGAGGTATTGAAAGGCTTTGGTGATGCACTAGCTGATAAGAATCTCAGAATGATCTTAATCGAAATGCATCCTGAATTGATGCCCTGCAGGCCGGAAAAAATTGATGATTATCTCAAGTCTCACGGGTTTACTTTATGCCTGTTAGGAAACAGGGCCCGAGAATACCATCTAATGGCAGAACGCAGCTAATGCAGCAACTCTATAATTCCTTTAGTGTTTGTTATTACACATAACGTTGAGTCACCAGCAATATCAGAACTGGTTTCAAAACTCTCAATGGCGATTGGCACAGGTGTTTTAATAAACACGATCTTTTACTAAAAGTTCAGAAATCAGATCTAGTCTAACACATTACGCAATCATCATAGTAAGAAAGGTAAGCATATACTACCGAGAAGAATCCACGCTTTTGCTATAGCTAAGGAGTGTGGGTGAATATCTTGGCATTATGTCGCTAGCATGATCCCCACAAGCACAATATGTTGGCAATCTCAGCCTGCCTCATTTAGCAAATGAATATCCAAATTGTATATCAGAGGTAAGCGAAATTGCTTTTGCTATAAGCGATCACCATGAGAATTCTTGTTGCACTCAAAACCGTATCCTACAATCCATTTGTACACGAGCTGCAAGTCGCAATGAATTCTCTAGGCGCCTCTATGCATTGGAGTCATATGGATTTCTGGAATTGCAATGGAGAATACGATGTAGTGCATATTCACTGGCCAGAGTATATGTATGAAAACTACCGAAAAGACTATAATTCGCGTAAGTTACGTGATACAATTAAATTCTGGTCTAAGAGAAGCAAAATATGTCTTACGGTACATAATATGTGCATGCATGATAATACCTGTAAGCATATAGCTGAAGATCTCTATAAGGTAGTATATAGTAATGTAGATGGCTTTGTTCACATGGGATATTATTCTATGGAGCAGCTGAAAAAGGTCTATCAAGAATCTAGCCATATTGTGATACCTCACCATGTATATAAGTCAGATTTAGAAGGCAAGCTAGACCGTTTAGTAGATGATGAAAGTTATATACTAGTCTTTGGAAAGGTGCGTCATAGTCACGAACGAATATTCTTGAGAAGTTTAATACAGGCTATGAATGAAGAGGGTGAGCGCTTTCATGTGCAAGATTGGGATCGCTATAAGCAATTTAGAAAAACTAATTTCTACAAGCGCATCGCCT
>CAYQCG010000252.1:0-4042 GCA_964415925.1 uncultured Puniceicoccaceae bacterium
CCAGCTTATCGGAGACGTCAGACGTAATGATATCACGGACATCAAAACAGGCGATATCGAGCCCCCACCGCCGCCGCCGCCCGAAATTCAACCTCCTGAAGTTGAGGAAGAAGAGGAGGAAATCGAGGACCTGCAGGAAGAGAAACCTCCGCCAGACCTTTCACAATTGGAACTTGCCCTCAACGCCGATATCATGGGAGGCATCGGAGCTGACTTTTCAATGCCTACAATTGACGTCGGCTCGCAAATCGAGGAAATGGTCTTCTCACTTTCCGAACTGGATGAAATTCCCAGGGCATTAACCCAGATTCAGCCGGTATATCCCCCTGAACTGAAGCGTGCCCGGGTCGAAGGCGAAGTCATCGTAGATTTTGTTGTCAATGAGGAAGGACGCGTAACCCAAGCTAGAATCTATCGAAGTGATAATCCTCTGTTTAATCCAAAGGCATTGGACGCAATCCGCAAATGGCGCTTTGAAGCAGGAACAAAAGACGGCAAGCCGGTTAAGTTCCGCATGCGTCTACCCTTCCAGTTTACTATTTCCAGATAATCCTTTTAAAAACTTTTTATAAAGAAAATGAAGAAGCAAAAAATTCGTTCACTTCTCCTTGCCGCATGCATGGTATCGATAGCAGTGCCTGTCTCGGCTCAACAACAGGACACTCAGGCTACCACGAATATCGTACCAAAGCCACCTCCAACTCCTCAACTGGTGGCTCTGGCCGACATAACAACAAAAGATCCCCAGTGGCTTGAGGCATTCGTCTACAGCTTCACTCCCGACACCAGAATTGAACCGGAAGTCAAAAGAGAGGACGAAGCCACCGTTGCATTATTTAATACCATTCGCCCCATGATTGAGGCGGAACAGATGGATCAGGCATTCGAAGCCATGCGTCTTCATGTCGAAGGCAATCCAGAAGCACATCCAGTCACAGTATTTACTCTGGCAAATTTTTACTGGAGTTTTGCCGAAGATAAAGACAACCCCCAGCGTTGGCAGGAGCGCGCCGCATCGCTCTACCAGCAGGCAATACAATCATTTCCCAATTACCGCCGAGCCCACCGGAACCTTGCCCAAATTTACATGCAACTGGACAGGCCAGAAGACGCCAAGACTCACTTGATTAAAGCCATTCAACTTGGAGTGAACGACGCTGTCACATACAGTCTTCTTGCATTCATTCACCAACTAAACAGCGCATACTACTCTTCGGAAGCCGCCATTCGCCGGGCACTAATGCTCAGTCCTGACAACAAAGACTACAAAGTCCTTCTAGGTCAATTACTTCTAGCACAAGAGCGCTGGCAGGAAGCCTCCAATCTTTTTGGTGAGTTACTCATCGAATTTCCCTCTGACCCCGATTTCTGGTCAGCACAGGCGAATGCCTACCTGGGCTTGAACCGAATTGAAGACGCCGCAATTAATCTAGAGGTGACCCGTATGATGGGCGAAGCACAACCTCAGTCCCTCAAACTCCTTGGAGATATCTACATTAATCGACAAATGTATGATATGGCTACGCAAGCATACCTAAGTTCACTCGAAGTCGATCCGAATCAGGTATTGACCGATCCAATTTCCGCTTCTGAAACGCTGGTCACTTTCGCCTCGTTTCAAAATGCACGCCAGTTGATTAGTAAAATCAGAGAGGTTAAGGGAGAAAATATTACAGAAAAGAACGATGGAAAATTATTAACCCTTGAATCTCAAATCAGTATCGCACTTGGTGAATCTGAACGAGCAGTCAGTATTCTTGAGGAACTGATCGACAAGGATCCACTTAATGGAGAAGCCTTGATTACTTTGGGTGATTACTATGCACGGCAGGCTGGATCTACTATTGAAATCGCTGGAGAAGAAGTCGATGCTGCCGAAAAGGCTGAATACTACTTTGACCGCGCACAAGAGCATCCAGAGCAAAATATTGTCCGCCAAGCACTTATATCTCATGCCCGGATGCTTGTCCGTCAGAGCCGATACCGCGAATCAGCAGATTTGCTGGAGCAGGCTCAAGCCATTGAACACTCGGATTATCTCGAAGATTATCTGGTCAATGTTCGCCGCGCCGCCAGTTCTGGCACTGCAAACTAAGACAAACCAAATATTTTTATGGAGCCACCTCGTAGCGGGGTGGCTTTGTTACATACAGGTCACGGTATTTGACCTGCAACTCGCTTGCGTATCTGTGGTCTAATAGCTAGAGAAGTAGATACTATGTTTATGAATCTCCCTAAATCCCCACAGGATACGACTAATCGTAAAGCTGGTTTTTCCCTTCTGGAAATGCTCATTGTGATTGGGATTATCGGTATGCTTGCTGGATTAATCATCTTTAATATCGAGGGCACATTTGGAGGGGCACAAGAAAGTGCCGCACGTGAATACGTTGAAACCTCTATGGCCGCTCCTTTATTGCAGTATCGGATCCATATGGGCTCATACCCAACGACAGAGCAGGGTCTTCAAGCACTTTTAACGCCACCAGCAGACGAGAACGCTGCTTCGCGATGGAAAGGCCCCTATGTCAAGAACAGCGAGGCCTTGCTCGATCCATGGCAACAGCCCTACCAATACAAGTTTCCCGGCGAAAGAAATCCAAACAGTTACGATCTATTTTCCATGGGACCGGACCAGACACCCTCTGAGGACGACATTGGCAATTGGGATTAGCCAGTATCTTGGCTGGAAACTCTAACCCTCCAACACCGAGTCTTGTCCTGCATCAACATAATTCCGGTTCAACATAACGGCAGCTCTCCAAAAGCAGCCAAAGGCTTCACCTTAATCGAAATTCTGATTTCACTGGCAATCATAGCGCTCATAACGAGCTTAGTCGTCATAAATGTGGACAGCATGATGCAAGGATTAGGTAAACCCGAAGTACCTAAAATTTTTCGTAATGCCGTGCGAGAAGCCAGATACCATGCAGGCAAGGAAAAATCGGTCGTTGCTCTGCGTTTTGATAAAGAAACTGCCAGCTTTATTATCGAGGATGAAAATGGCACGGAGTTGGCACATTTCACCACGGAAATAGACCCTGATAGTCTTACTGTTGATTTTCTGCTAGTCCCTGCAGGCGAGGGTTTGGATCTGAACAGAATTGGGAGTCAAAGAGACATCTTTATAGATGAGCTACGTTTTCATCCTGACCGTTCCTCCACTCCATTCAAAATCCGTATTGGCTTCGAGAATGAAATTCTCACCCAAACGTATGATCCGTTTAGCATCAACATACTGGAGGAGGAACGGAGATGAAGAGACTACGTGCTTTCAGCCTGATAGAGGTATTATTGGCAATCTCGATAGCGTCTGTTGCAATCGTAGTGTTATCAGAAGCATTCGTTAACACGCTTCTAGCAGTTTCAATGATCGAAAAAAATCCAAAGGATGAGAGTCGCTTTCGTTTTGTCCGTAGCCAGATTTTATTAGAACCTGACCTGGATATTTTTGAACAAGGCGGTGATTTACGGCTTTTAGATGGCAGTCAAGCCATATGGCATGCAGAAGTTGAATATACCGATACTACAGATTTATTTATGGTTGAGTTGATGATAGAGATTCGTGAAGGTGGCGGCGATTCGATTGAAAGAACTGAAACTTTCTATCTCCTGCGCCCGAGCTGGAGTGAACCAGTAGAACGATCAATCAGACGCTCAGACGCAGAAGACCGGATTGAGGATAAGCGCCGGAGGATTGACTGGATATGAGGCCACGAAGGAACAGTGCGTTTACGCTTATTGAAATGTTACTCTCATTGGCATTAGCCGGCATGCTGATGACCGCTTTGAGCTATACGCTGTTTAACTTCTCACAAGCCTGGTTCACCCAGCAGGAAGACGATGCTATCTATACGCATGCCCATGGGGTTGCTGGATTCTTACAAGAGTCTATTTATGATTCTTTTGATTATACTGAGAATACACAAGATACGACGATTATTAGACAAGAATCACAAGCCAGAATTGTTCAGGATGGAAGTAACCGTACTTCAGCAGAAAGTGTAAATTCACAAGATGGAATTGACTTGGAGTCAGTTCG
>CAYQCG010000253.1:0-4031 GCA_964415925.1 uncultured Puniceicoccaceae bacterium
GATGGGTTCCGGCAAAACCACTTCCAATCTCGAATCCCTTGGTCGCCGGTAGCGACAGCATTGCTTTGGCAAGGTCGGCTTCCAGCCGGTCAAAAACGGGTTCCCCCAGTCCTGCCGGCACGTTCCGTATCCGGCAGCAAACAGCGCCACCCACGGAATCGCCTTCGCTACGGACTTCCTTGATGCGCTCAATCATCCGCCCGGCGGTTTCCCGATGCGGACAACGCACCGAGGTCGCCTCCACTTCTTCCCTCGTGGGGAATTCCCTTAAATCCGGCATCGCAATCTCATGCACCCGTTCGACATAGGCAACACACTCCACTCCGGCACCGAGTTCCAGTAGTTTCCTTGCAATAGCGCCCGCTGCGACCCGTCCAATGGTCTCACGCGCACTCGAACGTCCTCCGCCTTCTGCCATGCGCAAGCCGTATTTCTGGTCATAGGTGTAATCCGCGTGTGAAGGGCGATATTTTTCCCGCATCTCACTATACGCTTCAGGCCGCGCGTCCTTGTTGCGCACATTCATCGCAATAGGTGTTCCCAAGGTCTTTCCCTCGTAGAGACCCGAGAGGACTTCCACTGTATCACTTTCCTTCCGGGGTGTGGAGATATCGCTCTGCCCTGGTCGCCGCCGGTCCAGTTCTTCCTGTATTTCTTCTACACTGATGGGTAATCCCGCAGGACATCCATCCACAACCACACCTACACTCCCACCGTGACTTTCACCCCAGGTCGATATACGAAAAAGTGTTCCAAATACACTGCCCATAAGATGTCCCTATGAAAATGTGACTGATGTCCACTGGCAAGTGTGAACATCTGACACACGCATAACACGTGTTGGGCTTAGTGCCCGTCTCTGCCGGTATTGTTCGGCTTGCTCGACATTCTGCGATGCGCCCGCCAGTGATCCCGATGGTTCCTGATCCAATCCAGCAGGGCTCTTTCGAAGCCGATGTCCATCCCGGCTTTTTCCGATTCAATCCACTTGTGGCGCAAAATTTCCTCCCGCTCTGCCAGGAATTCCTGGTAGAGGCTCGAACGTTGTAGCAGATCGTCTTCAGCCATTTGTCGGGATTTATGCATCTAACGGTTTTACTAAGTGCTGTCTAATATATGTAACGAGTTTGTAAATAAAATCCTTTACGTTGTGAATAACTATGCACATATCTGTTCATTTTGCACTCTTTATCGACTTTATTGAGTTTTACTTGGATTTCGTTTGGTTTTAGTGGATCGATTCTAAGTTTGCTTATAGAGATAATTAATAATTCTACCAGCTGCTTGGTAAATCGCCTTGCTCGCCGGGTTGTCTGGTTGATCCAGAACGAGTGGGATACCCATATCCGCGTTTTCCCGAATGTTGGGTTCTAGAGGTATACGGCCTAGAAAGTCGGTATTTAAGGCCTGGGCCGCCATTTCTCCACCGCCTTTCCCAAACAGGTAGACCGGATTTCCGCTCGTTGGATCCACGTAATGACTCATGTTCTCGATCACTCCGATCAGTGGGACATTCACTTTTTCAAACATTTTTGCACCCCGGCGTGCCACATTTACTGCCGCTGTCTGGGGGTAGTTACAATGACAGCCCCGTTGACTGACATCGTCTGCGTCAAAGCCAATTGCGCGTCTCCCGTTCCAGGGGGTAAGTCGACAACCAGAATATCGAGTGCCCCCCAGCTTACATTGCGGGCAAATTGTCCAATCGCGCTGGTTACCATGGGTCCTCTCCACACAACCGGCGTATTTTCGTCAACCAGCAAGCCCATGGAAATCGCTTTTACGCCGTAATTCTCTTGGGGCCTTATGAGGTCACCATCGATTTCCGGTTTTGATTGAATCCCCAGCATTAGGGGGACGCTGGGTCCGTAGACATCACAGTCCATCAAGCCCACCCCCTTGTTACAGGATCGTTCAGGCAACAACCGGCTCAGGGCACAGGCAATATTCACTGCCAGCGTGCTTTTCCCTACACCTCCCTTGCCACTGGCAATAGCGACGATCGCGTCAACTTCCTTGAGCTGGCTTTCATCCTCGGGTGTTTTCTTCTGGGCACCTCCTTTCGGTCTACTCAACGAGATCACCACATCAACCGCTTCCACCCCATCCAGTTGCTGGACAGTGTTTTCAATCGTGGTTTTCAATTGTTCAGGTATTCGCTCGTCTGTGGTCGTCAAAGACACTGTTACCTTGACCGTGGAATCTTCAACTGCGACCTGCCTCACTAAGCCAAATGATACGATATCCCTGCTGAATCCCGGATAAGCCACCCGCTTCAGAGCTTCCATTACTGTTTGCTCGTCCATAAAGTGCTAATTTATGCATGCCTCCCCAACTTCTGCAAGCTATCACAGGACTTAGCCGTTGCACACCTTCTCACGAGTACTTACTCTCTCCGCCCATGTTCAGATTGTGTCTACTACAACTACTTTCAATTCTGCTCTTCTCCTCCCTCCTCCTGCAGGCTCAGGATGAGGTCATACTGCCGGAAATAACCCGGGAAGGCGGTGTTAAAACAAGGGCGGTAGCGGTCCAGTCACCGGATCAACAATTGCTGGGATTACTTCGGCAGGCTTTCAACGTCCATGGTGCTTATACGCTCAGTAGCGGAGACCGGGCTGAATTCACCATCCAGCTAACCCCGGCCGACAACCGGACCGTTACCTTGATCATTTCCAGCGGAAGCCCCAGTCGCGAACTCTTCCGTCAACGGATATCCGGCAGTAATCAGCGCCAGGCGGCCCTCCGTGCCATCGATCTCGCCGTAGCCAAGACCACCGGTCTCCGTGGCTTCTTTGCCGGAACTTTAGCTTTTCTCAGTGACCGCACCGGTAAACCCGAGATCTATGTCAGCGATCTCTTTTTCGGTAATATCCGCCAAATAACCAGGGACAATGCCATCTGCCAAAATCCGCAAATGTCTCCGGACGGAAGCAAGCTCCTCTACACCACTTACTTCAGCAAGGGCTTTCCTGATATTTACGAGATTAACCTCAATACCCGTCAACGCAGGGCACTCATTAGTTTCAAGGGTACTAATACGGGTGCAACCTATAGTCCTGATGGGCGCGAAATCGCAATGGTCCTTTCTGGCACAGGTAATCCCGAGATCTACGTCAGTAATGCCCAGGCCCGTAATATGCGGCGTATCTCCTACACTTCGAGCCTCGAAAGTGATCCCGCATGGTCACCCGACGGCCGACAGCTTGTTTTTGCTTCCGACCGTAGCCTGGGAAAACCTCAGATCTACACGGTTAGTTCATCGGGTGGCAGTGCTCGGCGTCTTCCCACCAATATCAGTGGATACTGTGCAGAGCCTGACTGGAATCCCGCCAATCCTAATCAGATCATCTTTACCATTGCCCAGGCCGGACAATTCGAAATCGCCCTCTACGACTCAGAAACCGGAAGGAGTACGGTCTTGTCCAGTGGTCCAGGCGACGCTGTCGAACCCGTCTGGATGCGTGATGGCCGCCACATCATTTACACCGAACGCACGACCCGTTATCGTAAATTGGTCATCCTGGATTCAGAAACCCGTGTAAAAAGCGAACTTTACCGCAGTTCCTGGGGAGACACCTACCAGGCCGACTTTATTTATCCCTTCGGAAACTAGGCGGTCGTTCGTGACATCCAGTGGATGCTTTCAGCCACCTTCAGTGCCGTTTTTTCATCTAGTAGCGCAGTGATGCAGGCCAGTCCAAACTCTATGGCAGTGCCTGCCCCGCGTGATGTGATGATATTTTCATCAACAATCACCGGTTCATCTTCCACTATCTCGGTCAGTTCATCAGCGACTGTATAGTGCGCAGTATAGCGGTGGCCTTGCAGGACGCCCGCTTCATGTAATACTGTGGGAGCCGCACAGATCGCAGCCAGCCAGCCTCCCTTTTTGTCCTGCTCCTGAACAGTCTGGATGACCCGCTTGCTCCTGCGTAGCAACTTGTGACCCGCGCCACCCGGCAGGATAATCATATCGTAAGCCGTTTTCAGGGCAGTCTGCAGGGTGTAGTCCGCTGTTACGTGGATAC
>CAYQCG010000254.1:0-4023 GCA_964415925.1 uncultured Puniceicoccaceae bacterium
GAAGCGTGTCAATTGACCTGCGCACGCTATTTAGCATGCATGGCTTCAGTTGCGACATTTGCAGGTAGAGATGATTTAATTCTAGTAGATCGAAATGTACACTCTTCTCTTTGGTCCGGGATACTAATGGCAGGAAGCAGAATTGAGCGATTAGCGCATAATAGTCCTGCTAATCTGGCAGAGATATTAGCTGATGAACCTCCCGAATTAGCAAAGCTGTTAATTCTTGAAGGGGTTTATTCGATGGAAGGACATATTGCACCCTTGGCGGAGATGGTGTCGACGGCTCATGGCCATAATGTGTTTTTTATCGTGGATGATGCTCATGGGCTGGGGGTTATAGGTCCTGAAGGACGTGGAAGTGCGGAATATGCAGGAGTGACCGATGAAATTGATGTGATATGCGGAAGCTTATCCAAATCGCTGGCGAGCACAGGTGGATATATTGCTGGTGACAAAGATCTAATAGAATACTTCAGGACATATTCGAAGCAGGCAATATTCAGCGCAGCCCTGAGCCCTGCTCAAACGGCCACCGCACTGGCATCACTGCATGTCATGAAAGAAGAGCCAGAACATCGTGAGAAACTTCTCGATAATACACGGTATTATAAGCAGTTACTGGATGAACATGGATTAAATACCTGGGAAAGTGAAACGCCAGCGGTGCCAATTGTAATTGGAGAGAAGCACAAAACATATCGCGTCTGGAAGCGACTTTGTGAATTAGGTGTTTTCACGATAGCAGCAATACCTCCCGGCGTTCCACCCGGCAAGGACTTGATTCGAACCGCAGTATCGGCTCGACATAGCCGCGAAGATTTGGAACGTGTTGCGGAATCAATTAAGCAAGCAACACGCTAAAATCTCTCTTTAGAAACAAATAGCACATGGCCTCCAGAAAAGCTTTAATCACCTTAAGTATCGGTAATCGTCCTGAATTTGCCTTTTCCCATCATATATTCCGTCGATATGCAGAGCGATATAATTATGACTTTGTAATTATAAATGAGCGTAAGATTCGTTACCGGCCTTATTTGCTCAAGCCCAGATTTGCCATTCATCTAGAGAAGTATCAGCTTTATGACATCATACCTGAGTATGATCGCGTCGTATACCTGGACAGTGATGTGCTCATATCGAGTGACTGTCCTGACCTTGCTGAGGTTGTAGACATCACAGACTTGGGATGTGCCTTTGAAGATGTAGGAGATGCGGCATGGAAGCGTCGTGAGGAGATGATCAAAGCTCAGACCAAATTGGGTCCTTTAAGAAAGCCATTTCACGGTTTCTTTAATGCCGGAGTGATGGTATTATCTGAAATCCATCGAGAACTCTTCAGGTTTGATCCTGAGTTGCTGGCTGGAGGCCGTTGGCCTGACCAAACAAGCCTAAACTATCATGCAGTACGACTGGGTTATTCACTCATGGATTTAGGCCAAGACTGGATCACACTTCCTGTTTATGATCATCAGTGGCAAGACCGGAAAAAGAGGTGTTCAGTGAAAATGATCCATTACGCAGGGATCGAAAATAAGCACATGATGGAGATAGACTATGCAACTGTTGAGAATAGTTGGATTGACTCAGATGCGACAGTCTTGCAGACAGCGTAGTTCATGATAACAATCACAGTCTGCCTGCCAGTATTTAATGGTGGTACGACTTTAGGTGAGACTTTGCAAAGTCTTCAGGACCAGCAATACCAAGGTTGGCAGCTGGTGGCTGTTAATGATGGCTCCAGCGACGAGACAATCAGTCTTCTGCACCGATTTAAACGTTCCCATGAGGGCAGGGTCAAGGTAGTTGAGCATGAGGAGAACAAGGGGTTGGCCGAGGCCAGGAATACTGCTTTAGAATTCATCCGTTCAACACATGTGGCGTTTCTGGATGCCGATGATTTGTGGGAGCCAGAGCATCTCGAAGTTTGCTTGAAAAATTTACAGGAATCGCAATCTAACTGGGTATTCAGTTCTGCGGTACTTTTTGGAAAGTTCCTGGAAGGTGAACCGAAGGTACGCGCACCTAAAGGCAAGGAGTTAGAGCAGCTGCCCGTGAGTTTGTTCAAGCGGAACTTTATACTACCTTCTGCAACGGCGATCAGCAGGGAGAACCTTCACATTGCCGGTAAATTTGATCCAAGATTCAGGTATTGTGAAGATTGGGACTTATGGTTACGATTACTCAAACATGGTGTGGTTCCTGAATTTACCGGATTGAAGACTGTTAGACACAGAAAACATAGCGGAGCATTAACTGCCAATCTAGCAGGAATGGCTGAAGGCAAATGGAAGCTTTACGATAAACACAGGAATTGGGGGAAAATTCCACTTTGGATGAGATACTATTACCTCTGGAAGTTTTATCGAAGGTTTCAAAATTATCGTTGATGGGTACGCTCGAAACTGAATTTGCCACCGATAAGCCTGAGGTAGAGGCGGTAGAAGAAGGGTAGTCTTCGATAAAATCCACTACGCCAGTGTGCATTCTTAAAGTCACGACGCAGTTTCGAAGGTTTAGTTAAATATCCGGACTGAGGTTCGTATCTTGCATGCGGAATTCGAATATAGCCCTCACCGAAACCATCTTCGAAGCTGAGATTGCCGAGAAGTTCTGCTTCCTTGCGAGAGGGTTTTGTTAGCAGCCGCTCAATGAGTGAAAAGAGGTATCCGGCAGGTAGATCAGGTGGTGGAAAACAGGCAGTCTGACACATATCATCAATGTACTGGAGTGCTCCCTGTTGCAGCGAATGTAATGCGGAAAGCTCATCTTCAGGAGCTGACTCTTTGCCGTATACGGGTGTGATCGATCCATTGGATACTTCTACATACAGAAAGGTTGGTCCGGAACTCGAAAACAACCATTCCAAGACTCCGATACCATGTCTAACTGCCTTGTAACGGGGTTGAGGTTCGCCCTCATTCAACAGAAACGCATGCAATCTATTTTGCTCGGATTGAGCATCTGTTGCTGAATGATACGTGCCAAGGTAATATCCATTCACATAAGTTTCTTTGCCTTCAGAATCCAGGATACGTTTGATTGAAGTTTGCAATGTTCCCAACCAGCCTACATCTACGAGATGCAGGGTATTTCGATCTCTGATACCGAGTGTATTAAAGTATTTCAGGTAGCCATTACGTTCGATACGGGCTCTTTCCAAGATAATATTTTCGAGTGAACGGATTACATCACGTAATTGTTGTCGTTCAATATCTGTCTGAACCATCTGATCCGGGTTTGAGATACCTGCTTTTTTGAGAGCGGAAACAACCACATCTTCGGAAAGACCTATTCTAAGGAGATACGATTTTACGGTTAATGCGGGTCCGCTGATCATCCACTCTACTGAATCGTCATCCAACTTATTAATAGCCGCTATTTTTAAACTGCGTCGGGAAGCCAGTAGGTAGTGGCTTTTTAGAGCCTCATTGGTATTCTCGAAGATCCGATGGTAGGCTTGTTGTAATATTTGTCCATCTCGCGACAAGAAACAAAGTTCTTCGGCACCATTATTTTTGGCGGTTGTGTGAAGCCAGCGAACAAATGCATCATAAAGCGGACCTGCAATAGAATAGCCCAGATCCCTGAAGAAATTTTCTTCTGCACCTACTCGAGCATAGTAGGACGCCTGCAGGCCCTGATAGAGAGCGATACCTATTTCATCATCCGGAGGCGTATCGCATAAGGGCTTCTGAGGTTTTGGTTGTTTAGCACGCCATCGGGTTCGAGGCGGTGGAGAGTAAGCAGCTTGCATATTCAAGCGTCTTGCCATGCGGAGATCAGCCTGTAGATTGTCGCCGATATGCAATATTTCCCCGGGTTGGAGAGTGAGGTCTTTAGCAATGTGCGGAAGGAGTTCACCATTAAACTTCAACTTTCCCGTATCTGAAGAAAGGTAAACTTTCTTATAGCCTGCATATCCAAGTTTTTGAAGGATATGCTCAACGAACTGTAAAGGCAGATACATATCTGAGGTAAAGACTACAGGAAGATTGTTTTCCAAAGCCGTATGAAAGACTG
>CAYQCG010000255.1:0-4009 GCA_964415925.1 uncultured Puniceicoccaceae bacterium
AGTTTAGCTGAAGAGATAGGTAGAAATGCGACGAACAGGATCCTTAGATTATGCGATCCTGATAAAATTGTGAATCAGCGCCAGGAGCATTTTGAGCAAGTTCTTACTACGTACAAGCCACACAAGTTATACCCATTTATCAATAGAGTGCAACGGGAGGGTAAACTAAAAGTATCGGAAATTAAACATCTTGAACGAGACCTGGTTAGCGCGGTTGTTCCGTATTATAATCTTGGCCAATATATAGGTGACACAATCCAATCCATTGAATCCTCAGTGAACTGTAAGCTGGAGATTATAATTGTGAATGATGGGTCGACCGATACGGAAAGCATAGATAGATTAAATGACTTTAGAAGCCGAGAGGGTATTCGAGTAATTAACATTGGGAACTACGGACTCGCGAATGCACGAAATGTCGGAGCAGAAGCAGCAAACGGTGAGTATATCTGCTTTGTTGATGCAGACGACCAGTTGAAGCCGCATTTCATTGAAAAAGCCTTAAGAGTATTTACACGCTACTCGAATGTGCATCTGGTTTATTCCTGGGAGCAGTATTTTGACGAGTGCCATGACATCTATCCCGGATGGGATATGGAGTTCCCGTATCTACTGGCACATAACGTAACAGCTCCGCTTGTCGTGGTGCGAAAGGAAGCATTCCTTGCCTTTGGTAGAAACAAGAAAGATTTCTCTTATAACTTTGAAGATTATGAGAGCTGGGTCTCCATGGTCGAGGCTGGTTGTGGTGGGGTGTGCTTGCATGAACCTTTAGTGCGTTACCGAATTCGTAAAGATTCACTTTGGCAAAGTGCCAATCGAAAGCAGCATTTACATTTATATAATCTACTTGTGGATGAGCATCGGGATCTCTACGAGCAGTATGGTCCTGAATTATTTTGCCTTCAAAATGCAAACGGGCCAGCTCAATCGTGGAATAATCCTTCCACGGGCTCCCCGTACGATGGAAGTTTGAATTGGTATCGTGAGGAGCGCGCGAAACTGCTTTCCCGAATAAATGAGCTTGAGAATAGAATCGACAGCATGACAGCCGCTAGATGCACGGATGGTAATCGTGCCCGTGTTAAAAGCAAGGAGCTTAAATTAAAACGACTATTAGGTCTGGGTAAAAGGTAATGAAAATATGGATACTGAGCTCAGAACTGTTTCCTTATAATTATGGAGGAATTGGACGATATGTAGATATTTATTCCCACGGGCTGTCAAAGCTGGGACATGAGGTGGTGGTTTGGACGTATAGGCCTGAGGGCATGTCCGGGCTGATTAAGCGCTTATACAAAGTGATCCCTTACGGTCCGCCAGAGGGGTGGTTTTATTCTACGGAAAAGCCAGACTGGACAGACAAGCATCCTTATTATCCCTATAACATTCTGCCTTTCCCGTTGGCACATAGCTATGTCGTGGCAGAATCAGTATGCCAGTATGTGAACGAACATGGTCCACCGGATATCATAGAGTGCCAGGACTATCAGGCACTTGGATACTTCTTATTTCAAAAAAAACTGCTAGGGACAACGAGGTTGGAAAAGACGCCGATTGTACTGTTTGCCCACACGCCTGACTTTATTGTTCGTGAATTAAACCGCGAATCACCCTGGTTATTTCCATATTGGTGGATCTCGGAATTGGAAAAGGCCTGTTATATTATGTCTGATGGAATAATTTCACCAAGTCAGAGCCTCACCGATTTACTTTGCCAAAGGATGCCTGCATTGGCCAGCAAGACAAATATTATTCCTTTACCATTAGAAGAGATACAATCCAATAATCCGGTAAACGAACCTAAAGATCTTACGATTCTCTATTTCGGTCGCATTGAATGGCGTAAAGGAATTTTGCCTTAACTCAACGCCTGTCGCGAATTGTGGAAAAATGGGGCTGAATTCAAATTAAAACTGATTGGGCAGGATACGGAGAGTTCCGTGACCGGGGGGTCACTGCTCAAGCATGTGAAGGATAAATTCAAGCATGAATTCGATATAGGACATGTAATTTTATCGGGACCATTACCGCATGGAGTTATTCAAAGGGATATACTTGAGGCAACTATCGTGATAATCCCAAGCCTATGGGATAACATGCCATATACGGCCCTGGAAGCATTCTCCTCAGGTAAATTCGTTTTAGTCAGTTCAAAAGGAGGAATTGCAGAACTATTGGATACGGACTGCGTCAATGACTTTTGCTTTAACCCAGAGCATGAGGGGAGCATCATTTCGGCTATCCGCAGAGCACTGTCACTAAGTAAGAACGAGCGCGAGCAACTCGGTAAAGAGGGCCGCAATACAGTAATGAATAAGTGTGAACCTTCCGTAATTCTCCCTCAGCGTATTCTGCACTATGAATCGATAATCAAAAATGCTTATATACCTCACGCTTATCCATTCGCTGATATACAGGTAAAATATAAGTCGGCGACCAGAGAGAGTAAGCCGGGAGTAAAACTAAGCGTCATCATCCCTTTTTATAATCTAGGAACAACAATTGATGAGTGTATCCGTTCCGTAAGAGACTCGGTTATGCCTCCTGAAGAAGTGATCGTAATTAATGATGGCAGTGATGATACCCAATCGCTAACCAAATTGAAGCAGTTGGAAGAAATGAGGATCGAAGGTTTGCGAATAATTCATCAAGAGAATTTCGGCCTTGCAGAGACGCGCAACCGTGGAGCACATGAAGCAAAGGGTGAATATTTGTTGTTCCTCGATGCTGATGATATCATAGTACCGGAGTTTATTAATAAGGCATGCAGTATCCTGGATCGGTATGATAATATTCATTTCGTGTCCTGCTGGATAGATTGTTTCGGTGAAAACGAACACATCTGGCCTGGATGGAATCCAGAATTTCCATTTTTACTGGGGCATAATCTGATAATACCCATATGCGTGGTCCGAAAGGCATCATTCCTGAAATATGGACTTCATCGCCGGGAACTGGAATATGGTTATGAAGATTGGGATAGCTGGATTTCTCTAGTAACTTGCGGTTGTGGCGGAGTCTGTATGCCCGAAATACTTGCACGCTACAGAATCAGGAAGGAGTCGATGTATCAGCGTATTAAGCGATCACAGGGAAGATATCTTTATGAAATGATAGCGCGCCATCATCCTGATGTCTATCGGAGATATGGTCTGGAACTGTTTTTACTACAGAATGCTAACGGTCCCGCTCAAGATTGGCATCAGCCGGGTGCATGGATATCTCCTTATGAGGAGTTGCTTAGCCAACTCGAAAAAAACGTATTAAGGAGCGATTGAGTTGGATTGTTTTTACACGATAATATATTAGCCTGGATATCGAGTGTATGAGTTCAACCTTGCAAAAAACATCAGAAATGCTGAGCCCTGAAAGTCCGGCAATGTTGGAGCTATCCATCGTCATGCCCTGCCTGAATGAGGCTGATACACTTGCTGTATGCATTCGCAAAGCCAAAACAGCGATGAGTGAATTACAGATTATGGGTGAGGTTATAGTTGCAGATAATGGGAGTCAGGATAATTCAATCGCGATTGCCAGGGAAGAAGGCGCACGTATCCTGAACGTGCCAGAAAGAGGATATGGAAGTGCACTTATGATGGGTATTGAAGCTGCTCAGGGAAAATATGTTATCTTGGGGGATGCGGTTGTCAGTTATGATTTTTCTGAAATAGGAAAGTTCATAGAAAAGCTGAGGGAGGGTTATGATTTAGTACAGGGCTGCCGGTTGCCGCGAGGAGGAGGAAAAATACTGCCGGGAGCGATGCCTGCGCTACACCGCTACTGGGGTAATCCGTGGTTAACTGCATTGGTCAGGGCATGGTTCCGCGCGCCCGTTAATGACGTTTATTGCGGGCTTCGGGGCTTCAAGAAAGACTTCTTCGTAAAGTAGTAGCAGCGATGTTCCGGGATGTAGTTTGCAACGGAAATGATCTTTCGCGCATCCTTAACCCGCGCCCGCATTACTGAGGTACCTATTACTTTTCATCCGGATTTACGTAAATCTCAC
>CAYQCG010000256.1:0-3998 GCA_964415925.1 uncultured Puniceicoccaceae bacterium
AGAGCTACAAACAGTGGAAAGGCCCAATTCAAAGCCTGGTCAATCAGCAACTGAAACTTTGCAACCGATTGGCGACTGAAGCAAAGAAATCCCTCGATTCCGATAGTATCGAAGAGACCTCAGGATCAGAGCAGGCCCCGGAATTCAATCAACTGACCGCTTTCGATAAACTCTATCTGGTTAAACTCGGAGCTCCGAAAAACAAGATTTACCGTCGCCTCATGGAAGATGGAGGGGTTCGCAAGCAGTTTGACAAATATGAACAGGAACTTGCCGTCAATAACCCCGAAGTCACCAAACGACGCTATGATTTAAAAGAGCGCCTGTTTTATACCATAGAGGAGAAACAGCATACTGCGGACCTCACTGAGCAGGGGCGCGAGTTTCTTCAGCCCGGTAAACCTGATGCTTTTGTCCTGCCTGATCTCGGTACCGCCTATTCCCAAATGGACAAGGATTCCTCAATTACCGATGAGGCGCGGGAGAAAAAGAAGGTGGAGCTCCAACAGCATTTCGACAAGACAGCCGGTCAAATCCACTCTATCAGCCAGCTCCTTCGCGGTTACAGCCTCTATGAACGCGACGTAGAGTATGTGGTCCAGGAGGGCAAGGTTATGATTGTCGACGAAAATACAGGTCGTGTCATGCCGGGGCGGCGATGGGGTGATGGCCTGCATCAGGCGGTCGAAGCCAAAGAGGGTGTAACCATCGAACGGGAAACCAAGACCTACGCCACCATAACCTTGCAGAACTACTTTCGTCTTTATGAGAAACTTTCCGGGATGACCGGTACTGCTGAAACTGAAGCAAACGAATTCTGGGATATCTACAAGATGAAAGTCATGATTATCCCGACGCACAAGCCGAACCAGCGGAATGACCGGAACGATGTCATCTACAAAACGCGCCGTGAAAAATATAATGCGGCGATCGACGAGATCGTCGAAGCACACAAGAAAGGCCAGCCCTGCTTGGTTGGTACAGTAAGTGTTGAAGCTTCAGAAGTCCTCAGCCGTATGCTCAAACGGCAGAATATCGTCCATAGCGTCCTCAACGCCAAACAACACGCACAGGAAGCGGAAATCGTGGCACGTGCCGGCCAACGCGGTGCAGTCACGATTGCTACAAATATGGCAGGCCGAGGAACCGATATCAAGTTGGGTGAAAGCGTGCCCGAATTAGGGGGTCTTTATGTGATTGGCACGGAACGTCACACCTCGCGCCGTATTGACCGTCAGTTGCGGGGACGTTGTGCCCGGCAGGGAGATCCGGGGCTGACCAAGTTCTTCCTCTCTCTGGAGGATGATTTGATGCGGCTTTACTCCAATCAGGGTATTGCCGGCAAGATCCTCGAAAGCTCTTTCGAGCCCGGACAACCATTAGAGCATAAATGGCTCAACTCCGCTATTGAAAGAGCCCAAAAGACGGTAGAACAGCATCATTACTCCGGCCGCCGCCGTCTCTTACAGTTTGATGATGTCCTCAATCAGCAGCGTGAAGTGATTTATGGTTTGCGTAATGATGCCATTCATAAGGAGTCACCCAAGGAAACGGTTTTCGAATTGATCGAGGAAGAAATCGAGTCGCAGCTTTATGAAGCCGGTTATGACGAAAAAACTGACGCTACTGACGAAAGCGTCGAAAATTTACGCACTTGGGTAAACCGCCATTTTCCGGTCGCTTTGAAGTTGGAAGACTTGCAGGGGCTGACTCTCACGGAGACCAAGAGCCTTCTGCTGGAGAAAGTCCAGGGTGCCTACACTATGAAGGAAAAGGTAGAGGAACCCGAAGCCCTGCGGAAACTCGAAAGGTATGTGATCATCCATACCATCGATCAACACTGGCAGAGTCACCTTACTGAAATGGAGGAGCTACGCCAGTCGGTCAGCCTGCGCAGTTACGGTCAGAAAGATCCCCTCCAGGAATACAAGAGCGAGGCCTACCTTTATTTCGAACAGATGATGAACCGGGTTCGCGGGAGTGTCTGTTCCGGAATCTTTCGCAGTGCAACCAGCGTGGAAGCCTTCCAGAACCTCATGGGCATGCTGCGGGGAACACGACAGAGTGGACCGGTCGGCCCGGATGGTGAAGCTGCAAAGCCCCAAGACCCGACACGGAAACCGGCCAGTGATATCAAGCTCCCTACAGTTCGTCGGCGCGAACCCGAAAAACCACAATTACCTGACATTGGCAGGAACCAGTTGGTCGTCATTCGCAAGGGTGAGGAAAACCGTGAACTCAAATTTAAAAAAGCCGTTCCTCTGATCGAGAAGGAAGGCTGGCAACTCGTAGAAACGAAATAATTGACTTCCCCTGTGTCTGAATCAGGCGCCACGCCCATCCAGTTCGAAAAGCGATTATCCGCAAAGATACAGTGGTTGCTCGGGATTCTTGTCACGGTTTTCACCGTTTTTCTCACAGTCTTGTCCTTTCCGCCACATGGTATTGCTGAAGCGGCTTACATAATCCTGATACCCTTTTGCTTCTGGTTTATTTATCGACCAAAGTGGAAAATCGTCATCATTACGTCTGTCCTTGCCGGATGGATTTCATGGACGATACTGCTCTGGTGGCTGCGGCACATCACGGTGGTTGGGACGCTCCTGCTTTCTATTGCGCTGACCAGTGTCTACCTGCTTTGGATGCTGGCCGCACGATGGAGCATGCCTCAATTGATTCGAAAGCCAGCCCACATACGTTTACTGGGGCTACTCGGCCTTTCAGGCCTTTGGGTCTTATTCGAATGGATAAGGACCTGGCTGTTCACCGGCTTTCCCTGGTTAACCCTCGCGGCCAGTCAATGGGAACGTCCGGCTCTTCTGCAAAGCCTCCCATGGACAGGCGCACACGCTATATCTTTCCTCCTGGTTTTCTTTAACGGATGCCTCAGTATCTACCTCTACCGACTTTTTAATCCCGTCAAGACACGTGAATGGTGGCGACGCCTGTCACCAGAGTTCTATGCCGCTTTTGGTCTGCTTCTGGCCGCCTTTAGCGTTATGCTTGGAGTTGGTATGTTTGAGCAGAATCGCACGACACTTTTTCAAGCCGGGGTGGTTCAACCCAATTTTCGTCAGGACTTAAAATGGGATGCTGATCATGCCACTGATTTATTGCAGACACTGGAACGATTATCTGAGTTTTCCGCGCAGCTTGGCGCCGACATTATTCTTTGGCCGGAAACGGCTACACCCTGGCCCGCTGTTGGTGTTCCGCGTCAGGAAGACTGGGTTGAATACATAGCCAGTGAAGCTGGCAGGCCCATCCTGATGGGTAATATGGTGGTCCTCGGAGATTATGAGGACACGGATGCTCCATGGTTTAACACGGTTATGCTGGTCGATCCGCAAACCGGGCTTGATACCGAAAATTACTACGCCAAGCGGCATCTCGTCCCATTCGGGGAGTATGTGCCCTTGCGTCATCTCCTCTTCTTCGTTGATCAGGTCGTTGATATTGGCAGTTTCCAGCCCGGCAAGGAAGCCAGGACACTATCGCTCAATATCAATAATCGCAGTCTGCAAGTCGGTCCTCTCATTTGTTATGAGGACATTTTTCCTTCACTTGCCAGGGATACCGTTAACGCAGGCGCCGACCTGCTCTATGTCGCTTCCAATATCATTTGGTACAAGGAGGAGGGTATGGCTGAGCAGCACGCCGCCCATAGTGTCTTGCGGGCAGTCGAAACGCGCCGTCCGGTTGTCCGTTGTGGAAATGGCGGTTGGAGTGGCTGGATTGATGAATTTGGCAATATCCGGCATCTTGTCGTGGATGAGGCCGGTTCCATTTACTTTCAGGGCACCGATATCATGACCGTAAGCCAGTCGCCCAAATTTCGGAACCACCTTACTTTCTACGTCCAGCACGGCGACTGGTTTGTCCTTCTGGCACTGGTTTTCGCAGCCGGAGCCTATCTGGCCCTCCGTTTTTCAGACGATTTACCCGAAGAAACACAGCTCTCGGGTCGTGAGAAAGCCAGACAACTTCTACAAAAGGGT
>CAYQCG010000257.1:0-3983 GCA_964415925.1 uncultured Puniceicoccaceae bacterium
ATGCATTATCATTGGCACCAGTCCAGATGCTTCATAAAACTGGAGGCACCTATGACTGCTCATCTGTTTAAACTTACATCTTTCTAACTTTTCTATGGCCAATACTTCGCAATGAAAAACTCTGCGTATAAAGTATTGTTTTTATGTACTGGAAATTCCGCCCGTAGTATTATGGGTGAGTACCTCATAAACGCTCTACAAAATAACAGGTTTGTAGGTTACAGTGCAGGAGCGGATCCCAAAGGGCTAATTCATCCCATGACGCTAAGAGTTTTAAAGGAGTTTTTTAATATTGATGCCAGTCACGGACGCAGCAAATCCTGGGAAGAGTTCAAGAACAACGAATTTGATTTTGTCGTTACTGTTTGTGATAATGCACGGGAGAGTTGTCCCCGGTGGCCAGGCAAACCAATAATTGCACATTGGAGTTCTCCTGATCCGGCGGCTTTCCAGGGCACCGATGAAGAGACTTTCCGGTTCTTTAAGAGTGTAGGTCTTCAGATACAAAGACGAATCCAATTACTGGAGAGTCTGCCAGTAGAAAAACTGGATCGGATCAAACTCCTCGAAGCAACACGGGAAATTGGCGATCAGGCCAAACTTGAAGAAACCAGCCAGACTTGAGTTTATTGATCGACGGGTTGTCCGGGTGGTGCAGAGTCCTCCGTGCCCTCGCTTGAGGCTGAGTAATTATTCAAAAGGTTTTGCAGGAAGATAACCAACGCAAGAGCTATAATCGCAGCTATAATCCAGGGGAGTGTGGAAGTCTTCTTTTTCTTTTCAACTTGGAAGTGTTTCATAACATTGGGGTATCGATGTTTTAATTAAGTGCAGTTCCTCATTTGTTAAGCCAGCCGCTGTTACTACTGTGTCTCAATTGAGGGTTCTTTACTTGATCATCCCAGTTCCTTATCAATTATTTCAAGGACTTTTTCAGCGTCTGTGTGAAAGCGACGTATGCCTTCGGAGAGTTTCTCAGTAGCCATTTGATTCTCATTTAAATGCCAGCGAAAGAGTTTTTCGTCTACCTGTGGCCATTGTTCAATCTCTGTCTTCCTTGCAGTTTCAGGGGTTAATTTTTCCACAACTGGTCCAGTTCTTTCGTTTAATTCCTGAAGCAAGTCCGGGCTAATAGTCAAAAGATCGCAACCGACTAATTCCATGATCTCTTCCGTATTGCGAAAACTGGCCCCCATGATCTCGGTTTCATGGCCATACTTTTTATAGTAGTTGTATATTTCCGTAACAGACTTCACTCCAGGATCATCCGGACCAGGGTAATGGCTCTTTCCACTCGCTGCTTTATACCAGTCCATAATACGTCCTACAAATGGTGATATCAATTGCACTTCGGACTGCGCGCAGGCGATGGCTTGCGGCAATGAAAAGAGCAATGTCATATTGCAACGAATACCATCGTCTTTCAGTATCTTTGCCGCCTGTATACCCTCCCAGGTGGTGGCAATCTTTATCAGAATCCTTTCCCTCGAAATATCTCTCTCTTCATAAAGCTCGATAAGCTTTTTGGCTTTCTCCACCGTTCCATTTATATCAAAAGACAATCTGGCGTTCACTTCTGTGGACACTCTTCCATCAATAATTCCAAGTATCTCACAACCGAATCTGACCAGTAATTGGTCCAGAATCTTATCGGTCTGCTCTTTACGGTTACCCTGCTTATGTATCGCTGTAGTCTTGATTATTTCATCCAGAAAACTATGGTAGCTATTGTTCTGCAACGCCTTATAAATCAAAGTCGGATTTGTCGTAGCATCCGTCGGCTTAAACTTGCGGATAGCTTCAATATCGCCTGTATCGGCAACTACAGTCGTATAACGGCGGATTTCTTCTAGGGTATTTGGTTCAGTTTTTGAGTTCATTATGGTATTGACGTATTGTAAAAATTATTTTCTAAGTCGATTTGAACGCTTTAGATAGCTGGTTTCAAGACTAGTCTTATCTGTATTTATTGAGAGAATTTACTGAAACTTTTTAATTCGCTTGTCGATTAGTCGATGAGTGCATGAACAGACTTATTTTACACTGTATAATATTATCCAATCCGATAAATAACATCTTTCTATGGGTTAACTCTATGCAAATTCAGCAGGTTAACACAATTTAATGAATTTTGGCCTGACATTGGCTAAAGGTGTCAAAGTCATTACCGTGTTGGGTCATTAGACTAACCATACTGCAAACCAAATGATTGACGGTAACAAGCTAGTAACAATGAAAAAAAATATCGTAATCTCATCCCTCGCACTCTTGATAAGTGCGGGAAGCCTTAGTGCACAGAACGCACTGGACGACATCTCAGTAAGCACGTCCTTTGCCTTCGAATCAAAGTATCTCTTCCGTGGCGTTCAGTTCTCGGATGAGGCTTTCCAACCAGCAGTCGATTTCGCCCTCGGAGGTGGTTATGCGGGTATCTGGGCCAGTCTGCCCACGTTTTCCCGTAATCGAAGCACACCGACGGGAAATTTTGACATCAACACGACTGAGGTCGACTTCTACATGGGCTATTCTCTTCCAACCTTCACAGGTGCTGAGGATATCGCATTCGATGTAGGTTTCACCTATTACACTTTCCCGGATCTGGCGGATGGTTTCTTCGATACCGATAATAATTCTCTTGAGTTTTATGCAGGTGCTTCGATGGACGTTATCGCGGCTCCGGCTGTATACTTCTATTATGATATCCATCTGGATACTTTCACAATTGAAGGTTCGGTCGGTCACAGCTTCCCGATTGACGAGAAGGCATCCTTCGACGTCGGTGCTTTTGCTGGTTATGCTATTCCGGAAGGTAGCAGCAACAACATTCCCTACTACGGAATTACTGCTGATATGTCCTACGCTTTCTCGGAAAATGTCTCCGGCAGCATCGGTGCACGTTTCTCCGGAACTGACGAAGAACTGGCTGGTTTTTCCTCAGCAACCAGCTCTTTCTCTGACGGGAAGAACGCCGTATGGTACGGTATCAGTTTTTCCGCAGGCTTCTAAAGTTATATTTTTATAATTTTTAAGGGGTGCCACTTTCTAAAGTGGCACCTTTTTTATTTCCACCTTGTAAAAACCGTTGACATTGCCTCCGGGCTACCTAGTTTTTCCTGTTTTTCTTGATATGAAATCCTATTTGGCAAAGAAAGGCGAAATTGAACCGAAATGGTTCGTGGTTGATGCCCAAGGTCAGACTCTGGGGCGTCTTTCTGTGCAAATCGCCAACATTTTACGAGGTCGTCACAAACCCACTTATACGCCTCACACCGATACAGGTGATTGTGTCATTGTAATCAATGCTGAAAAGTTCAAGGTTTCAGGTAAGAAGGAATTTGATAAACAATATATGTTTTACAGTGGTTACGTTGGTAACGAAAAATACGTTTCCTTACAGGAATTCCGCCAGCGTAAGCCGCAATTTGTTATTGAACATGCAGTAAAAGGCATGTTGCCTAAAACAAAATTGGCGGCACAACAACTGAAGAAACTAAAGATATATGCTGGGGATTCACATCCACACGAGGCACAAAATCCTGAGCCGTTTACTGTTTAAATTTCCTGGATAATGAGTGATTCACCAAATGTTTTTATTGCCACCGGGCGTCGCAAAACAGCGTCAGCACGTGTTAGGTTATATCCCAACGGCAGTGGGAAACTGACTGTTAACGACAAACCCATCGAGGAACATTGTTATTGGGAGCCTTACCTCAACGTAGCAACAGGACCTTTCAAAACACTTGAAGTCGCGGGTCAATATGATGCAGAATTCAAGGTTGTCGGCGGTGGTCCCGGAGGTCAGGCCGAAGCCATTGCACATAGTCTCGCCCGTGCACTTGAAAAATCGAATCCTGAATGGCGTTTGCCTCTTAAGCGTGCGGGTCACCTCAAAAGGGATCCACGCAAACGTGAGCGTAAGAAATCCGGACAGCCGGGTGCCCGTAAGCGATTCCAGTTTTCCAAGCGTTAGCCTCGAGAGGATT
>CAYQCG010000258.1:0-3409 GCA_964415925.1 uncultured Puniceicoccaceae bacterium
AATCTTTGACTGACCAGTTGCAGCTTCAACCGGAAACCACAGAGGCCACCCTGCACCTCATGTTCATCAGTAAATCCGTCGAACGGATTGCTGACCATGCCAAGAATATTGCTGAAGAAGTCGTCTACATGCGACGCGGTGAGGATGTCAGGCATTCACCCGAAGTTAAGGTGCCAATAAAATAATATTTAAGTTATCAGGAATTTTGCCGAGAGATAGCGTTACTTATTCGTCCTTTCACTTTCGGGTGCCGATCGTATTAAGGGGATTTAACAGGGTTTAGTCGGAGAAAAATGTTCAAAGAAAACGAAATTGATCTGCCTCCAGAAGAATTCATTACCGTTTACGAGGTTTTACGTAACGCTCTCATTCAGGAATCCGGTATAGAAAACGCAGATCTCGAAGGACAGCAACTGGTTGACCATTGTCTTCGTGCGCTTTCCGGCGAGTCCAAGCGTAAACAAATAGATTTTCAATATGGATTTCTGCCACTCTATTCAAGACTCCACGCATCGAAATTAAAGGGACAACCTTACCGAGTCAGTTTTTTACCATAGAGTTGCACTGAGGGTTTGTCAGACCATACCTGCAGGATATAGCTGACACTATGAAACCGGTAATCGTGATTTTGGCTGCAGGAATGGGTAGTCGGTATGGTGGACTTAAACAAGTTGAGGGAGTTGGCCCTGACGGCGAAACCCTTCTTGAATATTCGGTTTACGATGCTCTAAAGGCCGGTTTCAGTGAAATTATTTTTATAATTCGAAAGGACATAGAAAACATCTTCCGGGAAAAAATCATCAGTCGCTTTCCCTCCTCTCTCCCATTCCGTTTTGCTTACCAGGAAATGAATGACGTTCCGGAAGGTATTGATGTGTGCTTGGATCGTCAAAAGCCATGGGGTACCGGTCATGCAGTCAGGGCAGCAAGGTCGGTTGTGGTGTCACCTTTTGCCGTAATAAACGCGGATGACTACTATGGGCCTGGTGCTTTTGAACTACTTTTTCGATGCCTGAGTAATCATTCCTCAAGTGATAAGGAGGAGTATTACCTGGGTGGCTATCGACTCGAAAACACACTTTCCCAACATGGAAGTGTCTCACGCGGGCTATGTCAGGTAGATGAATCTGGACTATTGACCCGTATTGAAGAATTGACACGGATACATGACAGTCCGCAGGGGCCGTTTGCAGAGATTGGTGAGTCCAGCATACGTAATTTGAACTACAGTGATATCGTCTCCATGTACTGTTGGTGATTTCGCCCATCCATCTTCAATTTAATTGAGGAGAGTTTCATAACATTCCTGAAAGAAAGTTCAGATCGTGCGAAAAGTGAATTTTATCTGCCTCAAGCAGTTGCCGATGCGATCAATTCCGGATTCGCCCGAGTCAAAGTAGAAAAGACGAACGAACAATGGATGGGGATTACCTATCCTGAAGACCGTGATACGGTTGAAACGCAGTTGAAATTGCGGGTAGCATCCGGAGACTATCCGGCTCCCCTCTGGAGTCACTAACCGTCTATGTAAACTGCAATAGCAGTACTGTTGTCAGGTCCCCCGCGTTTATTGCCCTCTTCTATCAAATGAGATACCAGATCTTCTGGTTTTTCCAGACTGGCAAGTAAATCAGAGAGTTCCGAATCTTCAAAGACCTTGGTTACCCCATCCGTGCAGAGCAGGATACGGTCATCTGTCATTAATTCTTCTTCGATTACATCAGGACTGATTTCCCCGCTTTGTCCCAGACAGCGTGTCAAAGTGTGGGCAAAATACTCAGGTACATAGGTTTTTTGTCCGGGTGCGAGTTTGGAACGGATTTCCTGTTCCATGGTATGGTCAATCGTCAACTGGCGAAACTCGTCATCCCTCAGCAGGAAGGCGGCGCAATCACCTACATGGTTGATGGTGAATGTCTTATTATGTAAATAGAGAATTGTCAGTGTTGTCCCGATACCAATCTCGGTATTTACTTTTCGTCCCTCTTTCTGCACGCATTGATGCAGGTTGTCATAGAGTTTATCATAATCATCCGTAGTGCCGTTAGAGGATTGTTCCAGAAAACGCTTTAGTTCACTGATTGCAATATGGCTGGCAACACCACCACCGGGTAGACCACCCAATCCATCTGCAACGGCATAGACGCGACGCCTCTCATCGATTAGAAAAGCATCTTCATTGTCTTTTCGGACTTTTCCGATATCGGTCATGCCAAAACTGCGGACTTTCATGTTCTAAGGTTCAAGCCTACCTGAATTATTTGTTATTGGAAATTCTAAATGTATGCCTTTGAAATAATTATTTAGCAGGCTGTTACAGCAGATTTGAATGAGAGTTTCTTTCTCTTAATTATTTATCTCCAATGGTTTGAATACCGCTGTTCTATCGGATCGGCTAAAACGCTGCCATTTTCCCAGCGGGAGGGCATCGAGGAACCGCTTTCCATATTCCCGATGAAGCAGTCGAGAATCCAGTAAAGTCAGGGTGCCGTGGTCTGTCTGGCTTCGGATAAGTCTGCCAAGTCCTTGCCGGAACTGGATCAGTGCATCCGGAAGTGTTTGATGAACAAATGGATTTTTATTTTGGGCCTGAAGCCACTCGGAACGGGCCTCGGCCATTGGGTGGGATGGGTTTTCAAAGGGCAGACGAGTGATAATTACCTGGGATAAGGCTGGTCCCTGAATATCGATACCGTTCCAGAAACTGTCTGTGCCAAACAGAACAGCATTTCCTTTTTCTCTCATCTGCTGAGCCAGTTCGCTCCGGGAGCCATCACGACCCTGCAAGAGCAGCTGTCGATTTTGCTCTTTAAGATGTGGAGCTATTTCCCGTGCGACTTCATTCATGTCCCGATAGCTGGTCCAGAGCACAAGCGTGCCGCCATCAACGGAGAGACAGCAGTAGCGAATAGTTTCAGCCAGCCATTCAAGATTAAGCCGACCCCGGTCCTGGGATGGGGCAGGAGCGTCCTCCGTGATGAAAACACGCATCTGGCGCTCGTAGTCAAAGGGAGACAACTCCTGCTGGGTCACATTTCCGGATGCGCCCACCTTTTCGCAAAAGCCTGACATACCGCTGCCATCGTCAAGGGTCGCACTGGTCATGGCGACACCGGTTCCGCGTTGAAAGAGCCGTTCCTTCAGGTAGGGGGCAACATCTATCGGGCCAGAGCGCAGGGTTATGTTCTGGCCACGGGCACCGGATTTCTCAGCCCAGTAGACATGGTCATCCTGTCCAATGGCAATACAGTCCGATATCGCCCTGTAGTAAGCAAGGACGTTGGCTCTCAGTCCTTTGAGTTCTTCTTTCTGTGGGCCCTCCTCGATACGGTCACTGGCGTAGGCGACGTGCTGGGCAACCGAATCAAGCGGGCCGAGTATTAGCGGTTCAATCCAGTCAGCTTGACGC
>CAYQCG010000258.1:3419-3968 GCA_964415925.1 uncultured Puniceicoccaceae bacterium
AGCGTCATTCAATCCGGACTAGGTGATTTAGAGAATCCAGTCAGCTTGACGCAGTCTTTGAATGTCCCGGTTAACCAGTTTCGTGTCACGTATCCTGCTGAAGAAATGCTCGCTGGCATTCAGGGCGGTTTGGACAGCATTCATTTCCCGTTGTCGACCAAACTTCGCTAACAGACCCTTTCCCCGGTTCGGATTGTAGAGGCGCATGAGGAGACGCAGGAGTCCGAAGGAACTGACGCGTTCACCAAAGTGCTCTGCAGCTACGGAGGGCACGACATGGGCTTCATCGAGGACGATAAAATCATCCGGATAGAGAACGCCCCGCTGCTTTCTTGAAGGGTGGAAGCCGGCACCTAAAAGGGCAAAGAGCAGACTGTGGTTGATGATCACGACTTGAGCTTCCTCGACTTCCTGTCGTGCTTTCCGATAAAAGCAGTTGTTGGGCGAGCAGTGCTTGTTACTGCAGCTGGTGGCATCCGCATTGACCCATTCCCAGACATCCGCGGGTGGTAGGTGATTGAGTTCATGACGCATCCCCTTTTCCGTATT
>CAYQCG010000259.1:0-3955 GCA_964415925.1 uncultured Puniceicoccaceae bacterium
GAAAACTCTAAAGCGTTACTCTATCAGCAAGAGGTTTCCCAGGTTCTTTACGAATCAGTCATGGCAGAAAATCCAAGTGCTTCAATGGGCCGGAACCTGCCGGTGGAGTCTATAACCTGGCATGAAGCGCGGGAGTTTTGCCATCGACTTGGATGGATACTAAACTCAACCGTGGTCCTGCCGGCAGATCAGGAAATCAGTGATGCGCTTGGCAATGTGGACCGGGAATCAGTGGATCGTGCAAGTTGGAACTCGGTCAATTCAGGGCGGACGACGCAGGAAGTTGCCAGTCTGTCAGCAACTGAGAAAGGCTTCTACGATATACTGGGTAATGTTGCGGAATGGTTGGAGGCTGAGCCCGGGGCTTCCGAAGCACCTGTTTTTGGCGGTTCGGCAAGGGACAATCCGTTGCAACTATTGGAAATACCCTCTGAGTTACGCAACAAGTCTGAACGTCAAAGATTCGTGGGCTTTCGTTTTGCTGTTCATGAAAGATAAGGGCTATTTTCCCGTTGCTGGCTGGTTGAAAATTAAATAATCCTTCTGAAACTGAAAACCTGCCGTAATAATATAGAGTATTATTTCCATAGTTTTATACCCTTAATTACCAGCGCGCTAGCTATATGCATCGAACGATACTGACTATACGGATAGTCTTTTTTCTACTGATGGTTGGTGGCAGCTTTCTGCTTGCCTATACAATACCTGACTGGGATGACCAGCGTGGCTGGGTTGTCTTTGGTGGAGCCTGTCTCGGTGCGCTTGTTGTGTTGGTCGATGTCATGCTCAAAGGCTTTTCCCTCAGAGGCCTCTCTGCCTTAACCTTTGGATTATTTATTGGCTGGCTGGCCGCATTCTTTATTACCGAATCCCCATTATTTGAAAAAGGGGATCCCAGTATGTTGTTTATTGCACGGCTTGTAACCTTTCCGGTCCTTATGTATTTAGGCACTGTCATCGCCCTGCGTGGAAAAGATGAGTTCAATCTGGTGATTCCCTATATTCGCTTTTCGCCACAACAGGTCGATATTCCTCTGGCTGTTGTGGACACCAGCGCCCTCATTGATGGACGTATTGTCGGAATCTGTGAAAGCAAGTTTATGGGCTATGCCTTGGTTATTCCCAGATTCGTAATCGATGAGCTGAGCCAGATAGCGGACTCGAAAGACCCGCATCGGCAAGCGCGTGGCCGGGCAGGTCTCGATACCCTGAATCGCTTGCGTAAACTGTTACATGTTGATTTGAGGATACACGACAGTGAACTGGGGCGTGGGCGCGGGAGTGAGGAGAAACTTGTATTTGTGGCTCAGAGTTTAAAGGCTAAACTGCTGACTACGGATTTTAATTTAGCTCAGGTCGCAGAGTTTCATAATGTCGACTGGCTGAATATTACAACCCTTGCACGTGCACTGAATCCTGAACCTGTCGTAGGCGAATGCTTTGATATCAGTCTAATCAAGCATGGCAAGGAGCAGGGTCAGGCAGTCGGTTTCCTGAATGACGGCTCCATGGTCGTGGTCAACGATGGTCACACTTACATCGGCCAGGAAGTCAGGGTAGAAATTCAAAGCATATTACCCTCAGCGGGAGGTCGCCTGGTATTCGCTAAAATACTCCACCAGAACAACGGTTCGTTAAAAAATTCGTGAAAACATTTAATAAAACGTAGTTATTGCCGTAAAACGTTCATTGTTATTGGATTTGTCTAGACATTAAGAAGAGATTCTGGCAACTTATGAATACCCTAATTACTAGGGCGAATATATATAACTAAACCATAGAAATAAGGAGTATATTATGAATCAGAATAAAAAAGGTTTCACCTTGGTGGAAATTATGATCGTGGTCGTTATCATCGGCCTCCTCGCTGCGATGGCAGTTCCTGCTTTCCAACGTGTTCGTGAAAGCTCACAAGTCAGTGCGGTTGAAAATAACCTGCGCCAGCTTTCTTCAGCAGCAGCTCAATACTTCATGGAAAATCCCTCCCAGACAACCGTTGTTACAGCTAACCTCGCTGACCTTGGTTACCTGCAATACGATACTTCTGATCCGGAATTCCAGGTTGCTGACGAAACTTACACGGATCCGATTACCCGCGATACCACCGCAGCAATTACTTCAACATCTACCAATGTTCCCGCTCTGAACGGCTTGTCCATTCCGTTCAACCCGTAATTGGTTAGGTGCCTGATTTTAAACCCGCCTCGAGAGAGGCGGGTTTTTTATTTCCCTTATGTCTTGGCAGGTTGCCGCAGCTTGTTGATGATTTGCTCAATGCTTAACCGCATTGACAGAAAGTGGATGGTCCTTGGCGCATTCCTGTCGGTCTTGCCTCTTCTTGTTGCGCTTTATTTTATATGGCCACACAGGGATGTGGTTTGGCAGAATATGCTCGAAGGAATTGAGTGGACTTCAGTCTGGCTCAAGAAAACGCATCCGGTTTACTATCTGCTCGCCCTTGCAATCCTTCCCGCATTTGGTTTCCCCCTCAGTATTTTTTATTTTGCGGCAGGTGCGCTTCCCTTTCACGAAGCTGTCCTCGTAATTGGAATCGGGGTTGCGGCAAACCTGTCTATTTCTTATGGCCTGTCGCGATCGTTGCTCCGGCCTTTACTCGTAAAGATTCTAACCCGGTTTAATTACACTCTTCCTGAGTTATCTGAAGATAGGGCAAAACGTTTCACCATGATTGTTCGTATATCCGGCTCCCCATACATTATACAAAACACACTCTTGGGCTTAACCCAGGTTCCCTTTCGGGATTACCTCTTCATCTCAATGGGTGTGCAGTATGCCTTTGCCATTTGCTTTGCCCTTTTAGGGGATTCGTTGTTTGCAGGTAGATTGATGCCGGCCTTAACCGGGCTATTTCTATTCATCATTCTTATCTTTGCCCTTAACTATTTACGCAAACGATATGCCCAACGACGAAATATCAGCGATCCCTACCAAATCTGAGGGGCAGGTTTGGTCCGTCAGTGAGTTCACTCGGCGCTTAAAGACTGTCATTGAACCCGAGTTCCGTGAAATATGGTTGCAGGGCGAAGTTTCCAACTTCCGGCGGCAAAGCAGTGGCCATTGTTATTTATCCTTGAAGGACGACCACAGTCAGGTGAGTGCTGTGGTTTTCCGCGGCAATACGACTGCTTCCAGCCTCAAATGGAAGGACGGTATGCTAGTCGTGGTCTATGGAAGAATTAGTTTATACGAACCAAGGGGGTCTTACCAGATAGTCATTCAGTTTGCCATGGAATCCGGCCAGGGAGATTTGCACAGGCGTTTCGAAGCTCTTAAAAAAAAGTTACAGGAAGAAGGCCTTTTTGCACCTGACAAAAAAAAGCCTATCCCAAGATTGCCTTTGAGGGTCGGTATCATTACTTCGCCAACCGGAGCGGCCCTGCGAGATTTCATCAGCATTTTGCGGAAACGTGACTGGCGGGGGCAGCTTATCGTCATTCCAGTCCGTGTTCAGGGTAGAGAAGCCAAAGACGATATCGTTGAAGCACTTCACATTGTTGCAAATGTCAAAGATGTGGAGTTGGTCGTAATCGCCCGTGGAGGAGGTTCCCTCGAGGATTTATGGACTTACAACGAAGAAGTCGTTGCACGGGCCATTGTATCCTGTCCACTTCCGGTCATTTCGGGTGTGGGACACGAGATTGACTTTACTTTGGCTGATTTTGCAGCGGATTTGCGGGTGGAAACACCGACTGCAGCTGCAGAGTGGATCACACGCCATGCTTTGGAATTCAGGGAGCAGTTATCCCGCTCCAGCCAGCAACTTTCGGACTTGTTAACTGAGCACCTGCAGTCTGCGAGGAAAATTTTGGAACTTCGACTTTCGCAACTTAAACTGCATCACCCACGGAATCGGCTGGAACAGGCTTGGCAAAGGCAGGATGACTTAATCTATCGCCTGAAAGGCTTGTTACGCCAAGGTTATCAGGAAGCTTAT
>CAYQCG010000260.1:0-3932 GCA_964415925.1 uncultured Puniceicoccaceae bacterium
GGGAATCGACCGGATTCGGGCAAGAGGTAAACCTGGAGAAGGGAAGTATAGTCAACATCAGCGATGCGGTTCTGGGTTTTAACGAGGTGCGTCTGGCTGCGATTACCAATGTTATTAATTTGGGAGATTTTCAATCCATAGCGATTGACGACCTGAAGGTATTTACCACGAACCCGGTCTTAGTGCCTGAGCCATCGGTGCTGGCCTTTGCGGCATTGGTCAGCCTGGCAGTGATCTACTACCGAAGCAAAAAATACCTCTCCAGGACATTTTGAAACGCAGAATCTGTCTTATTCGTAATTGAAGGGCTGGCGAAGTTTCACATAGGTGGGCTTGCCGTCATGGCTGACGCTGGCGTAGCGGAGCTTGCGAACGGTGAGAATGGCGCTCTGACTGGCGAGCGGGTCACTTGACTGGACGATGCTGGGGAAGCGTGTCCTGCCATCGTGGTCGACGTAGAAATCAATGATGACCTGGCCGGTGGCGGCGTTGCCATCCTTATCCCTGACAACAACCATATTGCCTTCGAGCAATTGCATGGGTCGGTCGATGTCCTTAAGGCTGGAAAGCTTGTAGACAAACTCTTCAGGGTTGGAACGATAAAGTTTGGCCCGGGTATGTTCCATAACGTTATCGCCGGTTGGGACCATCCGGCCTCCGGTCTGCTTCCACATCTCCTGCTCAAAATCACGGAAGTCGATGAACAGCTCGAAGGTGTAGGGGTTGTTGTAGAAGTCTTCATCACCATAGACGAATTCCAGCTCCTGAAGAACGTTGTAGGCTTCCTCGACCAGCCCATGATGTGTTGCCCAAACGCAGAGTGCGTCAATCACCTCACCGTCACGGTCTACAGAAATGAAAAGCCTGGCATAGGGATTCTCCATGTGGAGGCTTTTGAGCTGGCTGGGAACAGGCTTTTCGACCGTTACTCTGGGGGCCATTGCCACCGTGTCAGCGAAAAGCAAGACCGGAGAAATAAAGGCCGTTGTGAAATAGGATAATAGGGTCCCCGGTTTCAAGCGCATAATGACCAACTATATCAGGTAACTGAGTAAATTCCAGAACGATATAAAAACAAAGGCAGGAGGATGACCCCCTGCCCTGTTGTAAATGTAGAATAATAAGAGTTTCGTTTAGAAGGTAGTGCCTAACAAGATTCTCCAGCTGGCACCTTCTTCATAGACAAAACCATACAACTTCGTGTCGTTTGTCAGGTTATCAACGTTAACCTGAATGTATGTGTCGACGTTATCATTGAATGCGTAGTCGTAGCGGGCCATGGCATTGAATTGCAATTTGGAGGCCGTGAATGCCTGGATCAGATTTCCACTGCCATCCCTAATCGCATCACCACCAATGGTGAAACCGGAGATATATTCACGTTTGCTCTCAAAATCACCACCGAAACCGAGCTTCAGACCACCGAGGACACCCTCGTCGAACTTGTAGCTGGTCCAGAAGGCTACGTCATGTTTGGGCGTATCGTCCAGGGACAAGCCGTTTTTACTTGAGGGTCCGCCAGTCCAGGTTGAGGTGTCTGTGGGATCTTCATAGGCTTGATTAGGCCCAACACCCTGCAAGCCCCAGTTGCCGTCCGGGAAATACCAGATAGCCCACCGGTCCTGCGGGTAGGGATAACGTGCAAACTGACCTTCAGAAACCAACAGTCGATTGGTCTTGGCATAAGATGCATACATTTGCCAGTTGTCTGTAGCGGTGAAGAGGATCTGCATTTCGTAACCGCTGGATTCCTCTTCGGTCGTCGGCTTCAGGAAGGGAGACCCGGGAGGATTATCAGCAGCCCAATCCATGGCGGCGTTGTTACCCGGGCCATCGGTTGTAGCGCTGCTGTTGTATAACCATCCGCCCCAGGGGTTCGTGAACTTCCAGCCGAAAAATGCGTCAAGGTAGGCGGCACCGACGGTATCATTACCGTTCTCGTCAAGAACGGTGAGATAAGTTCTGCCTCCTTCCCTGATGACATCGCCGGCAGCATCTGCGGCATTGAATTCATCAATGAATGTCGAGTGCGCAGAACCGCCGACGGCCGCATCATAATTAATCAGGTCTGTAATTTCATATACGGTAGGCTGCGTCGGATCGTAACGGTTCTTGCCCGGAGCCGGTGCCCACCAGAGGTCTCCGCGAGTCGAAGCCCCGATGGCATTCAGATTGTAGCGGCTGAAGGTTGCCGCAATGCGACCACCAAAGAGGTTGAGCTTGAATCCAAATTCCTTGCTTTTAGCTATTGTCGAACCAAGGGCTTCCCCATCAAAACCTCTCGTTCCATCAAAGTTTGGCTCAAGACCCTGAGACTTCAAGGCGAAGAGGCTAACCCCATCGATGACTTCGATGTTCAAGCCGTATTGCTTTGTACTGTCAGTCTGGGGATCAGCGTCAAACACATCGCCACCGGATTGTACGCCACCGGTAAATACAATATCTTCACTCAATGTATCGTTACGGTCTTTGCGGAGTCCAATGATAGTGGTGATACGATCATTCCAGAAACTGCCCTGCCAAACCATGTATAAAGCCTGATTGGAGGATTCATTGAGTTCCGTGCCCGTCGGCAAAAGCGGGTCGAAGCCGGAAACACCGTCGGCAGAACCATCATCTTTAATGCCTTCGCCGAATCGTATGAGGCTGAAATCGTTCGGATCCTTATAGAGGAATGAGGAGATTGAACCACCCCCGGAGGCAGCTTCACGCTGGTCTTTGACAGCCTGCAAACGGGAGATACCCAGAAGGATGTTGTGAGACTGATTCAACCAATTGGAATTGAGGAAGTAGCTACGGGCGATACTCAGCTCGAAGCGTGTTTCGTCTCTTTTACGATCAATCTCCTGATCTTCCCACATATACAGCAGGATAGCATTATTCAGGACTTCATTACCGATAAGTTCGCCATCGTAAACGGGATCACCATTCAGTTGCTGGAAAGGTGTCACATTAATGGTGCTCTGCAGGTTAGTGGGACCTACACCCGCCAGGTAGGCGTTATTGATAATGTCCCTCTTGTCGACCTTGGCGACCGCGTGATTGTGGCCGATCTTGAGGTCGATGCCTTCAAACAGGTTCTGCTCAATTTCGAACTGGAGGTTGTGCGAATTGGTTTTGATGAATGTATCCGGGCCGGAAAGGCGGAAGGTGCGCTCATCGATCTCATCGAACTCAACGAAACCACCTTTTTGCAGACGACCCTGTTGGTTTTCAACATCTCCAATGGCAATGCCAGTGCCACGGGCACGCATTCTCTGAAAACCAATACCGTCGGTCCGCTCCGTGCCATACTCGAAATCCATCGTAATCTTCGTGCGCTCAAAGGGCTTGTAGACGAGGACGGGAGAGATGAACTTCTTGTTGTGATTCTGTAAATCCGTCCAGTGATTGCCGTCTTCTACAGCACCCGTAAGACGATAACCAAGCTTTCCATCATAAACAGTGTCGGTCGTGTCAAAAGTACTGCGAAGGTTTCTGTTGCGGCCAAAGGAGAAGGTGAGATGAGTCATCTGCTCCTGTAACGGTCGCTTGGGCAGATAGTTGATCACACCACCAAAATTACCTACGCCGTAAAGGAGGGCAGCAGGACCTCTAACCACTTCAACGCGATCGATATTGACAGCATCCGAACCGTGCTGACGGCGATAACCACTACGAAGGGAGGTGTCGGTCACAAAACCGCGAATCTTAAATGAAGTACTGGTCAAGTTGGATGTGGCGCCGGAACCATTGTGTACACCACCGGGGACGCCATCCAGACCAGCACCGGCATCACTTTGGGATTCCAGAATCACGCCGGAGGAATAGCGGAGTGAAGCACGGAGATCTTCAGAGCCCGTGTCATTAATGAACTCGGAGGTGATCACCTCAATCGGCATGGGAATGTCCTGAATGGCAATATTCATCCGTGAGCCGGAGATCGAGTTAGC
>CAYQCG010000261.1:0-3924 GCA_964415925.1 uncultured Puniceicoccaceae bacterium
ATCAATTCCAAGGCAATCCAAACATCAGATGAAATGCTCGCCCAAATCAACCAGATAACACGTTAACGATGCGATCACTTCATCTGCAAACAATTAGCCTTACGCCCTTATTGACAAAGGCAGACCTGGAGAGGCTTTTGCGTCCGCTTCCTGAAACTGTAGAAAAGCAGGAGACAGCCAAGGTTATCCCGGATAGCGAAAATGAGACAGGGGAGACCGTGACCAAAACCAAAGTCAGCAAAGACCCCCTACTCACGGTTAATGCCCGCGAGATACTCGATGACGTCGTAAGGATGCTAAGTCAACGCTATCAGGTTGAAGGAACACTCGAACTTGAGCTGCGCCAGCCTCTACAAACGGTGAAACTACCAAGCGAGGTATGGGAGCTGGAATTCACGCGATTCCCTCCATATGGGCTCTCGCCCCGGATGATTCTATATATGCGTATCCGCAGTAATGAGACTGTAAAGGAACTGCAACTCCCTGTAACTGCTCGCATCATGCGGGAAGTCTATTTCAGCCCGAGGAGAATCAACCGCGGTGAAGAATTGGAAATTGAGAGTTTCGAGATCCAGGCCCACGATATTCTGGGTGATCAATTGGATACGGTACCTGCCAATGTTGATCTCAGTGAGTATCAACTGGAACGTTCAATAGCGGCCCAGGAACCGCTGCGCTGGTCCAGTATCAGTTTGAAACCAACCATACGAAAAGGCCAAATCGTGGAAGTGAATGCCACATCTGGCTTAATGAACATAACCATGAAAGGCGAAGCCCTGGAAAACGGGCTGAAAGGAGAAATCATCGATATCCGGAACCTTACATCACGCAAGAATTTCCAAGCCCAGATAATCAATGCTCAAAGTGTCCGTGTCCATTTCTAGAGTGCTACTCTTACTGTGTCTAGCTAACAACCTGGAGGGCGAATCGCTCTGGCTGAAGGCAGGTCATCGGGAACGTTCCATGTTCTCCGACTACCGTGCCTCCGAACGGGGAGATGTCGTGACAATAATCGTCGGGGAGAATTCTTCCATGGCAAACAACCTGTCTCTCAGCACGACACGTGAGTCCCAGATACAACACGATCTGGCGAGATTGCTTTTTACTGATATCCTGACACGAAATGGAGAAACCCCTTCGACTAACCTGACTTTTGGTCCGAATGAACACAACGGACAGGGTTCGATCCAGAATTCCCAAACCCTGACGGCTAGAATCACGGTAACGGTAATCGACGTATTACCAAACGGGAATCTGGTGCTGGAGGGGGTCCGGATGATATCCTATTCGGGTGAGACCTATTACATGCTGACACAAGGGATCTGCCGGCCACGCGATATTTCCCCGACAAACGTGATCTCTTCAAGCCTGGTTGCCGACGCAAGGATAGAGATCATCCATGAAGGCACCCTAACGGAAGCACAGCACAAGGGATGGCTGAGCCGTTGGATCGACAAAATCAGCCCGTAGCAAAATGTGCTGTATCCGGACATACATTACATTATTTAGCATTATTTCCCTTTCACTCCATGCATCCAGGATCAAGGACCTGACGGTCGTGGAAGGGGGACGCGACAACCAGTTGGTCGGTTATGGACTGGTTGTCGGGCTGGCTGGAGTCGGTGATAGCGAGTTGAATTTCACGGTTCAAAGTATAGCCAACTCACTGGAGCGATTCGGCATTCAGGTTCCTTTGGAAACAGTGGAATCGGAAAATGTTGCTGCCGTGATGATCACCGCAGATATTGGACCCTTCGCCAAGAACGGATCACGACTGGATGTGATGGTTTCATCTATCGGTGATGCGGAAAGCCTGCAGGGTGGTGTCTTGTTACAGACCCCGTTGTTGGGTGCGGATGGTGAAGTCTATGCAGTCGCACAAGGCCCTGTGGCGGTTGGCGGGTTTCTCGGGGGTGTGGGTGGAGCTGGGGGCTCTACAGTCCAAAAGAATCATCCTACAGTTGGGATAATCACGGGTGGTGCCATAGTTGAACGGGAAATAACTTCAAAAATAGTGAATGATGGCGCCATGAACCTGCTTCTACTGAATCCTGATTTTACATCGGCAGTAAGAGTTGCCGATGCTATCAACCAGATATTTCCGGGTACTTCACAAGCCCTGGATTCCGCGAGTGTTAATATTAATATCCCTGAAGAATTCACCGGTCAGGAAATAAACTATATCGCTCTAATCGGCTCCCTGGAGGTTGTCCCGGATACGACAGCACGTGTGATCATAAATGAGCGAACCGGCACGATTGTGGCAACCCAGACTGTTCGTCTTTCAACTGTAGCCGTCAGCCATGGCTCTTTGACAATCACAATCTCGTCTAACCTGGGAGTCAGCCAACCTGAACCTTTCAGCGAGACTGGAGATACGGCCATAGTTCCGTCGACCCAAACCCAGGTATCGGAAGTAACTGGTGGATTCAAAGTGGTGGAAAACCTCCCTACCCTGGAACAACTGACTACTGCACTGAATGCATTGGGTGTCTCAACCCGTGATATGATATCAATCCTGCAGACGATGAAAAAGGCCGGGGCCCTGCAGGCTGAGCTTATACTCAACTAGTAGGTAGATGGAAGCAAGCGTCCCTATAGCCAACGGCACATTATCAGCGGAAGAGGCTTATGCCAGTCTTCAACGTGAGCCTGTCGATAAACAACTTGAAACGGTGACAAAGCAGTTTGAAGCGATCTTTCTGAGGCAATTCCTGAAGGAAGCGCTGGAACCGATGATCAAAGGTGCCCTCAACGAAGGTGGCTCTGCAAATGAAACCTACCGTTACTTCCTGATTGATTCAATGGCAGAAAGCATGACTCAAAGTGAAGGTCTTGGTTTTTCTTCGCTGCTTCATGCTCAATTGAGCGAGTCATTACCAAAAGCGGAAACTGAAAACCTAGAAGAATGATCCATAACCAACCAGACCTACCCTGGGATTCATTAATATCCGCACTACGCAATGAATTGCAGGAATACGGCGGAATACTGAGTTTATTGCAAGAGCAGCAACAAGGTATCCTCTATCGGGATACGGATAACCTGATGAAGCAAAATCATCAGATCAATGAGCAGATCAGTATTGCATCGGATTTACGAGATCAAAGAACCCAACTGGTGGAATCAATTTCAGCCGAGTACGAAATGCCGCCCGGGTCCACGGTCACCGAGTTGGCCCAAAAGGCACCGGAAAACATTCAACCACTTCTTAAAGCCCTGATTGATGGTGGACAGCAAATAGTCCATCGAATAGAAACCAAGGCGCATCAGAACAGGTCGCTACTCGCCCGCGCCAATGACCTAACGGAGCAGTTACTGTTGTCTTTCCAGCCTGTCGGGATGATGAAAACCTATTCCCGTGCCGGTGGAGTAAGAATAAAGCCAGTAGCCAGTACGGGCTCATCAATGAATCTTTCGGCCTAGTCCAGCTATGGAAACTGTAAGAACACTACTTAACAAGCCCTTCCTTGGAGTTCATTTCCAGCGCTGTAAAGTATACGGCAGACTTTACAAGAACCAGGAAGGCGATGCTTATGAGGGTCGCTGTCCACGTTGTGGCCACCGTTACCGCGTGGCTATCGGCTCTAGTGGCACAAACAAACGCTTTTTTGATGCAAATTGTCCGGACTATTAAATCATGCCCTTAAGCACATGAGGCAGGCGACTAACGCTTCTTTGCAGTGTACTTTGAATTTTTTCGCGGCGAACAGGATCTGCTTCTTCACAAAGCAAGTTCCAGGAAGGGAGCGCCATCCAGTAGTCCTCTGAAACTGTATCCGTATCTTCGATACTATCAATGCCGACTGAGCGAGTCATATGATCTGCAAGGTTCACTGATGCTGCAAGTATAGAATCGGCATCAGCCTCCATGGGGGAGATGTGCCAGCGGACGCCATTCACAATAGCCGGGCTCAAACGATGTT
>CAYQCG010000262.1:0-3920 GCA_964415925.1 uncultured Puniceicoccaceae bacterium
TGTTCAGAAAATTCTTGCTGTAGGACACCTTAAAAGGTTAGTTGGTAGGGTTATCCCATGGGAACCATATTCTTTATTATCGGTACTTTTTTACTCGTCCTGGTTTGTGTTGTCCTGACGCTGGTTGTTCTAATGCAGCGTGCCAATACGCAAGGCGGCCTGGGAACGGCATTTGGCGGCGGTGTAGCAGAGTCGGCATTTGGCACGGATACAGGCAATATCCTCTCGCGAATGACTATTTATGCCTCCATAGCCTTCTTCATCCTGAGTCTCGTGCTCTATCTGGGGCATATGCACATGGCATACGAACAGGAAGACGAAGACATTATTCTACCGGACATGATTCAGGATACCACTACTGAGCCTTCCGGTGTTGAGGAAACTGCAACGGAGAGTGAAGCAGTTGAGGCTGCCGGTAGTGCTGCAGAGGAAGCAGCAGGTAATACCAATGAAGGAACGCCTGCCGAGTAGCAGGAAGTGTTGCATTAGAGGAACGCCAGCCTTGCTGTCTGGTCTTACACGGCATGCAAAGTAAGGTAGCGGCAGGGATAGTTCTGGGAGTAGTTGCATTGAGCATGAATGCGCAACGCAAAATACCCATGCCGGATGAAATGCCGGTGAACAATCTGACAGAAGAAGAATATGAACCATTTCTGGACCAGTTACGGTATGCCAGGTTGCAAGGTGACTACAGTTTTCGTTTCCGGCTTGAACATTTCCCCCGTGAAGGCGAAGAACGAACCTACAGGGGTATCCTTTGGGGTACCTGGATGAGTGGTTCGCTGACGAACCGTATTCATTTGGAAACGCCGAAAGAAACGAGGAGCGAAAATGGATCACTCCAGCTATTGCAACGGACCGGTGTGGATCCCCAGCTATGGCTTCGCCGCGACAGCGATGAAGTATATCAACCGACTGTTGAAGAATCGCATGAGCCCCTGGTTGAGGGATTAACTTTCTCATCGTTTGAAATGCAGATGCCTTTCCTTTTCTGGGAAGACTACACCTATGAGGACAGTATTCGCCTGAAAGGGCGCCCGGCGCATGTGTTCCTGATGCACGCGCCAGAAAAGCACCTTGAAGCGGGTGTAGCAGGTGTGCGCATATTTGTTGATGAAGCATTCCATGCCCTGCTTCGTGCCGAAGTCATCAATCCTAACGGCGCGGTTTCTAAAACGATCAAGGTGTTAAGCTTTAAACGGGTATCCGGACAATGGATCGTAAAGTCAATTGATTTGATTGATGAGGGGACGCGTGATAAAACCCGCTTTACCGTTCTACAAGCGGCCGTGGGGTTAAACCTGCCATATGCTTACTTTCTTCCCACTTCCTTGATCACACAAACGAATCCCGTTCCGGAAGAAGCGTATAAAGTGACTTATTAAAGTGTGACTCATCTTGGAAACCTTCATGTTTTAGCGTTAGTTCAAAACTTGTGGTTGCCACTAACGTAAAATTGCCTTTAAGTATTATATCGAGATTACGATAAAAAAGTTATTGATATTTTTTATCAGTACTATTAGTTACTTGATCGTCACAGTAATTTGGGTACTGGGCATGTCATAAAATTATGCCAAAACAAACCCCCAAGGATTCACCACTAACATTCGATCTTCCGGAAGAACTCCTGAAGGAGCTTCAGCAGTTAGTCCGTCAAAAGCAATTGCCCTCCATAAGTTATTTGGTGCGTCTGGCCGTTGATACATATGACTTCAGGACATATGCAGCGGCAACGAAGGGACACAAACAGCTTTCCGTCAGGCTTTCCGATGAAAGCCGGCGTAAACTAACTAACATCTCCCGCAATAAGGGTGTCAGTTTAGGCGTATTATTGCGGGCGGCGTTGGAGGAACTTCTTGCCGAACCCTCCAGCATACCATCCACTAAATCACAAGGCATAACCATGGCAGTAAAAAAGAGCGCAAAGAAAAAAGCGGCGGTTAAGAAAAAGTCAGCGGCTAAAAAGGCAGTAGCAAAGAAGGCGACCAAGAAGAAGGCCGTCAAAAAAGCAGCCAACAAAGCCGTCAAAAAAGTGGCCAAGAAGAAGGCCGCCAAGAAAGTAGTTAAAAAAGCAGCAAAGAAAGCAACCAAGAAGGCTGTCAAGAAGGCTGCCAAGAAGGTTGTGAAGAAAGCCGCTAAGAAGAAAGCTACCAAGAAAGCAGCAGCGAAGAAAAAGAAGAAGTAATTTTTTCAGACGCTAACTCTGCTATCAAGTTCCAGAATTTCCCATGGCTGGTCCTGTTTGCATACAGGCCAGCCAGCCAATTGGTCGCAGGAAATTCAAAGGTACGGGCTTTGTCATGAGAGGACAAAGCGGTAGTTGGTGTATCGCCAATGGATGCTTGCCAGAAGTTGAGTCATTCCCCAATACTGGCCGGATTGAATCATCCTTACTTAACTTGCATCTATTGATTTTATGAGCAATTCGGACAAGACCCCATTGAATGGCAACGGAGAAAAAATCCACTTTATTGACGGAAAACTACTGGTCCCCGTCAATCCAGTCATACCCTTCATTGAAGGTGATGGAATTGGAACTGACATATGGAACGCCGCCCAACCCGTCTTTGATAGTGCTGTAGAGAAGGCTTACAACGGGGAGCGCAGTGTTTGCTGGAAAGAGGTGTTTGCCGGGCAAAAAGCCTACGATCAGTTCGGGGAGTGGATGCCTCAGGATACTCTTCAGGCCTTCCGTGAATACCATGTGGGAATCAAGGGTCCATTGACGACTCCGGTTGGCGGGGGGATCCGTTCGCTCAATGTGGCTTTAAGACAAGAGCTTGATTTATACGTATGCCAACGCCCAGTCCGTTACTTTCGGGGAGTATCCAGTCCCGTAAAAAAACCGGGTGATGTCGACATGGTCATCTTTCGTGAGAATACGGAGGATATTTACGCTGGAATTGAATTTCAGGAAGGAAGTGCAGAGGTCGAAGCGCTCAAGCACTGGCTGAAGGAGAATTATCCCGCGCTTTACCAGAAGGTACGATTCCCGGATTCTGCGGGAATTGGATTAAAGCCGGTGTCCCGGGAAGGAACAGAGCGGCATGTGCGAGGTGCGATTCATTTTGCCCTCAAGAATAAGAGGAAAAGTGTAACTCTGGTTCACAAGGGCAATATAATGAAATACACAGAAGGTGCGTTTCGTGACTGGGGATACGAACTGGCTCGAAAGGAATTTAATGCTGAACCAATAGATGGCGGCCCCTGGTGTAAATTACCAGAGGGTCTGATCATAAAGGACGTCATTGCAGATGCCTTTCTTCAGCAAATACTGACACGTCCTTCGGAGTATGATGTGATTGCGACCCTTAATCTGAACGGCGACTACATCTCGGATGCCCTTGCTGCGGAAGTGGGTGGCATCGGGATAGCACCGGGTGGAAATATTAATTACGAAACCGGTCATGCCATCTTTGAAGCGACTCATGGAACGGCCCCCAAATATGCGGGACAGGACAAGGTGAATCCAGGGTCTGTCATATTATCCGGTGAAATGATGTTTCGCTATCTGGAGTGGCATGAAGCAGCGGATATGATCATTAAGGGAATGGAAGGGGCCATTGCGGAGGGGACAGTGACATATGACCTGGCCCGGATGATGGATCAACCGAAGGAAGTCAAATGCTCAGAGTTCGGGCAGGCGATAATTTCCCACATGAGTGACTAATCTTTTCCCTTGCCAGAACTGGGCAATGCGGTTCCATTGGCACCCGTCATGAGATACCTGTCTTGCCTTACTCTACTGTCGCTGACTCTATATTCAGCAAATGTCTACGCCGATCCTTACGCACGTGCGACCGCACTGTATAATTTAACCGGATCAACGGAAGACTTTGAACTGGATAATTCCACCGGATTTACGTTTGGTGGCGGATACGATTTCGGGGTATTCAGACTTGAAGGAGAGGTTCTCTACC
>CAYQCG010000263.1:0-3899 GCA_964415925.1 uncultured Puniceicoccaceae bacterium
GTTCATTCCTTTACGAACCCAGGGGCCAATTCAGACGGTGCCCGCTACAACCCCAGAACAGCCCGCCGCGCCTGGGAGTATGCCCACGAATTCTTCGAGGAATTGCTGGGGGAAAACTAGTAATGGAGATTATTCATTTCAACAATCGCATACTGCTTGCAGATTTATACGGAATTGTTATCAAGCCTATTTATTTTGCTAAATGCAACTTCGCCTTCGTCGTGCTACTTTATGTGATCTGACCGAACTGATGCGCCTTGAAGCATCCTGTTTTGATACGCAAAGACGAAGCAATCCAGAGACTTTGCAGCGCAGTATTCAAAGCCTGCATCAGGAAGTTTGGGTTCATTCACAAGGAAAACGGATCATTTGCTGCCTAATCCTGCGTTTACATTTATATAAGATCCGCATTTTCAGTGTTGCAGTTCTGAACTCCTGTCAGGGTCGCGGTTATGGCAATGCTTTAATGCAACATGCCATGCTGCGAGCCAGACAACGAAACGCTCACTGCATTACATTGGAAGCTGACGCCCGTGATAGAAGGCTCCTGCGCTGGTATCGGAAACAGGGATATGTGCGTTTATACAAGCTGCCTCATTACTATGCCCCTAATCGCCCAGCATGGCGTATGCAGCTTAACCTTTCTAAAACATCCAATGCCGGTAAAGAACTTGCTTGTTGTTAACACCCCGTCCCGCTGGAAGCTACCCCTCGATTCAGTAGAAGTTGTCGCGGCACGAGATTATCTAACGGCCACTAAGGGCCTGGCCAATACAGGCGCGCGCGTCTTTAATCTTTGCCGCTCTTACGCATATCAGAGTATCGGGTATTATGTATCACTACTGGCCGAAGCACGGGGTCATCGTGCAATTCCCAGTGTGGCGACCCTGCGCGATTTTAGTTCCATTCCTGTTGTAAGAAGCCTGGGTGAAGAGATTGACCAAGTCATACAGTCTACTTTGCGTAAACAGACCGGTAAGGCTTTTGAGCTGCCTGTCTACTTTGGCCAGACCCTGGACAAGGCTTTTTCACGTATGGGCAGCTTGCTCTACCGTCTTTTCCCTGCCCCTTTGCTCCGTGCCCAATTTACATTCGATAAGCGCTGGCATCTCGCATCTGTCTCACCGCTCCCCTTACGCGATATCCCGGAAAACGAGCGTGAGCGCATCGAGGCCTTCGCTCAGGCATATTTCAGTAAGAAGCAACAGCCCAAACCCCTCAAGAACCGCTTCCTTTATGATTTGGCCATCCTGCTCAATCCGGACGATGATTCTCCACCCTCTAATCCAAGAGCAGTTGAAAAATTCACTGAATCAGCCCGTGAAGTTGGCTTTTACGTCGAAACCATCCGGCACACCGACTCCGACAGGATATCTGAATTTGATGCCCTCTTTATTCGTGAAACCACTGCGGTCGACCATCCGAGCTATCGCCTCTCCCGTCTTGCCCATGCTGAAGGCCTCATCGTTATTGATGACCCTTGGTCGATCCTCCGTAGTGCCAACAAAATCTACCTCAGCGAGTGCCTTTCCCGTTCCAAACTGCCCGCGCCTCATACATGGATCCTAACACGACAGGACTTGACTGCAGATCGACTCACCAGAGTTCAGTTTCCTTGTGTCCTGAAGGCTCCTGATGCGGCTTTCAGTCGTGGTGTGCATAAGGTTGATAATCTTCCTGAGCTGCGGGAACGACTGGAAAACCTCTTCACCACTTCCGAATTGGTCCTTGCACAGGAATTTGTCCCTAGCGAATACGATTGGCGTATCGGCATTCTGGATAACCAACCACTCTATGCCTGTAAGTACTTCATGGCTAGGAACCACTGGCAAATCTATAATTGGAGCGCCGAAAAAGAAGATGACCGTAGCGGTGTCGTCCACACCATGCATGTCGAACTTGCCCCCAAAGCCGTGGTCGAGACCGCTCTGAAGGCGGCGCGTCTCATTGGCGACGGCCTCTACGGCGTCGACCTCAAGCAGGTTGGACACCGTATTCTGGTTATAGAAGTAAATGACAATCCCAGCATCGATGCAAGTATCGAAGACCGTGCTCTCGGTCAGGAGCTTTACCGGCGGATTGCACTTTCTTTTCGTCGACGGATAGAGCAGGCGCGAGGCGGGTAATGGGGATTCATTGGACTGTATTCTATTCCTCAAAGTAATTTTTCTACGAATCAGGATAATTCTCTTTTCCCCGCCGAGACATTGGAGGCATCGAAATTAAGTCATATTCTCGATCGCCTCTGGTATGTTTTACCGCTCGCTCAACTCAACTTTTCACCTTGGTGATACCACCCCTTGACAAGGCTGTAACAAAGTCCTACAGTCCATCCTTTCCAATTTCTCCCCAACCCGGAGAGTGGGCACCCGCCCGCTCTTTTTTATTCTACAGACAACAGCATCCAACCACACGAATATGAGCAGCGAAATCCTTTCGGTTCTCGAATACATGGAGAAAGAAAAGGGCATTGATCGCCAGGAGATGATCAACGCTATAGTTAATGCCCTGCGCGGTGCCGCCGCCAAGGGCGTCAATGCCGGACAGGAGTTGCGCATCGAGATCAACCCGAAGTCGGGTGTCCTATCCGCTTGGGCAATAATGGAAGTGGTTGATTCCGTGAGTGATCCGAAGCGGGAGATGCACGTCGAAAAAGCCCGTCAACTCAACCCGGATGCACAGGTTGGAATGTTTATTGAAAAAGAGATCGACCCTTCCTTCCTCGGTCGAATTGCTGCCCAGACCGCCCGTCAAACCATCATGCAACGTCTTCGCCAGTTTGAGAAGGAGCGTATCTACGATGATTATAAAGATATGGTCGGCGATATTGTTACCGGTACTGTCCGCCGCCGGGAACGCGGGGACCTCATCGTCGACCTTGGCAAGGCTGAAGCAATTCTTCCGCCCAAGGAGCGAGTTCCGGGTGAAGATTACGCACCCGGCGAAAGAATTCGCTGCCTGCTGCTGAATATTGAACCCTCCAACCGGGGACCCGAGCTCATCCTCTCACGAGCCAGTGTGAAATTTGTCCGTCGTCTATTCGAACTCGAGGTCACGGAAATTGCCGACAGCACGGTAACAATCGAAGCCATTTCCCGAGAGCCCGGATACCGGACCAAAATTGCCGTCCACTCCAAGGATCCGAAAGTCGATCCCGTTGGTGCATGCGTGGGCGCACGTGGTGCACGGGTAAAGAGTATCGTCCGCGAATTAGGCGGTGAAAAAATCGACATCATTAAATACCATAGTGATCCGGTTGAAATGCTCTACGAAGCCATCCGCCCGGCTGAGCCCCGCAACCTCAAGGTTGATGAAGCTACCAGGCGTATGTATTTTGAGGTCAGTGAAGACGATCTCTCGATTGCTATCGGACGGCGCGGTCAAAATGCCCGGTTGACCTCGCGACTGATTGGTTGGAAGCTCGATATTGCCAAGGAGAAAGTCCGCGAGGTTGGCTTCGATGCCCGTCTGCAGGAAGCTGTTAAAAGATGGTTGCAGGTTGCGGGTATCAATCCCGATGTCGCGGAGTTTCTCGTCAATCAGGGTCTCAGCAGCCCTTACGCGTTTGAAGATGTTGAAGTGCAGGATCTTGTGGGAATGGGATTCAGTGAGGACGATGCCCAACTCCTCCTTCAAACCGTGCAGGACTTTCTAAAAGCACAAAATCCCAGTGCCTGAATTCTTCGAAAATAAACAAAATCGGCCGGAATGAGTGTCAGGATATACGATCTTTCTAAAAAACTCGGTATGGAGAACAGCGAACTGATGAAGTTGCTGCGGAATCGCGGCTACCTCATCAAGAGCGCCTCCAGTACAATTGACAATATTTCCGCCGACAGCCTGATAGAGGAATTTGTTACGGCTAACAAGGAACTGGAGGAAGCGCCTGTTGAAGAAGC
>CAYQCG010000264.1:0-3866 GCA_964415925.1 uncultured Puniceicoccaceae bacterium
GGGCCCGGTTGGATTCGGCAACGCGATTGAAATCGATACGGGTGTGGAGCTCTGGAAGTTTGAAGTTTCTGATCGAGTGAGTGCGGCGGTCAGCCTGATCGACGGTAAGGCCATGTTTGGGGAGATTGGCCGGCCAACGGGAGAATTTGACGGTACAGCACTGTTTGGGGACATCGAGATATCCGGATATGAAACAGGCAGCGAGTATGCACCTCAATATTATGCGGTTGACCAGAAAACTGGAGATCTTGTCTGGAGTTCGGGTGAATACGGTTATACCTGGGTAGGGGCGATTGACAATGACGGTGTGATGTTCATAGGAAACATGAACGGATACGTATTTGGGGTGGATCCTGATACGGGTGAGAAACTCTGGTCTTATTACACATCCAAAGACACACCGCAGGAAGGCAGATCGCATGATCATCATGTCAATGGTTGGCCGCCGGGTGTCTACTGCCTTCCGGTTGCGGATGATAAATACTTCTATGTGGGTTCTTGGTCCGGCTATTATTTTGCGTTTGAGCTAAAGACAGGAAAACTCGAGTGGCGTGTGCAAACTGGGAATCCGGATGATGGCGGCGGCTTACCGGATTCGGCAGCGCCGACCCTGCACAAGAACCATCTTTATGTGCAGAAACAGGGCAGGATCATCGCCGCGATCAATATCCATACGGGAGAGATCGACTGGGAATGGGAGGCACCGGCCGGGTATCTGCAGAACGGGACTCTGGCTGCGCTGGATGACATGGTGTATGGATCGATTACCAGGAGGGTTACTCATATCCCTTACGATGTTACGCTGCATGGCTTCAAGGATGTGGAAAACGGCAGTAGACTTATCTGGACTCATGCTGATGGTGGAGGTCTTACAGCACCGGTGATTACAGACGACCAGATCATTTTCGGTTCTTCGGGGAGTATGAATATAACTTCACTGGATCCCCGAACGGGCGAACTGCTTTGGCGTGTGTATACCGGTGGCGAAATGACGGAGAATGTCCCAGCGATCTACGGAAAGATGCTTTTCAGCGTGTCGAAGAACGGCTGGCTGAACGCGATCAAATGACCCATTTATTTGTAGATTGTTGACAACAATGTTAAGTGCAGATGTAGTAGGCAAAGAGGTGAAACGTGATATAAATAAGATTGGACATATCTTACCAATTGTTGGGTTGTTTTTCGCATGTATTGTTACAGCAGGCATTTCCCAGCCGAACATATTGCTAATCGTCGCAGATGACCTGAACAACGACAGTCTGGGATATGTGAATGGTGGAGTGGCGCCCGAAGTCACGCCGAATATTGACCGGCTGGCGGAGGAAAGTTTTTCATTTCAAAGGGCATTTGTGACGGTATCCGTGTGCCAGCCAACGAGACAATCGATGCTTTCGGGATTATTGCCGCACAATTATGGTTCGGGAGGCTTTTTCCCAATGGCGGATGGTGTGCCAACGCTGGTAACCTTTTTGAGAGATGCGGGCTACCTGACGGGGAACATCCACAAGCTCCATCACATGCTGCCGGAAGATTCGTTTCCGTGGCATTTTGATAACAAGAGTCTTGGATATACGGATCCTGACGGGGTTGTCGGCCGTGATCCCGTACAGATAGCCGGAGGAGTAGGGAAATTCATCCGGGAAGCCGAAGACCGGGAAATGCCCTTCTTTATGGTGGTAAACTCGGCTGATCCGCACCGACCGTTTCATGGAGATGCCGTGCGAGGTGGGGATTTTTTCTGGGGCGACGGGGAAATAGTATTAAAGGAACCTTCGAGGATTTATGAGCCGCATGAAGTGGTGATCCCCCCGACGCTTCCCGATCTGCCGGGAATCCGGGAAGACCTGGCAAAGTATGCCTCATCGGTGAGACGCCTGGATGACACAGTGGGAGCGTGCCTGACGGTTTTAGATGAGTTAGGCAAGACATCCTCGACCCTGGTTATCTTTGTTTCTGACAAAGGAATGCCCCTGCCCTTCGCCAAGTTCGACTGCTATTGGGGGAGCAACCTGACGCCGTTGTTAATCCGGTGGCCGGAATTCATCAAGGAGCCGAAGACGGACAGTACCCATCTGGTTTCGCTGATGGATTTAATGCCGACGATCCTGGAACTTGCTGCACTGCCGGTCCCCGAAGGACTGGATGGAAAATCGCTGGTGCCGATTCTTGAGAACCGCTCCCCGGAAGACTGGCGGGATTCGATCGTATTTATGCGGAACGAAGATATCTATTATGGCAGCGGTATTCGAAGGAGTTTGGAAAACAGGCCGAATTTTATTGAGGAAATTGAAGCACGCGGGTGGATCCTGCGCCCAGACCATCCTTCTGAAGGCACATTCTCACGTGACAAGGAGATTAGGAGTTATTTCGACGGGAGGTATGGATATATCTATAATCACTGTTATGATCCTGCCGGATTGGAATTAAGCGACCTGGGGGCGATAGTTCCCTATGGAGACCGGACATACAACGCGATGAAGAACGCGGCAGACGACCCAGCCATTAAGGCACGCTACACGCATTATCTTCTTCGCGCCCAGGAGGAACTTTACGACTGGTTAAAGGATCCAGGCAGCCAGCACAACCTGTCACAGGATCCTGAATACACACATATACTGAAATCGGCCAGAGCCGGGCTTCTCGAATGGATGGAGTTGACCGAAGATCCCCTGATCGAGGATTTCCAGGAAATGATCGAGTGAGCTGAGCAACGAGAGCTTATTCATGCTAGTCCGGGAAGCTTGAATTGAGGATGCGCTCGAAAGTATCCTGAGCGCGGATGGCGCCAAAGCGGAGTTCGTTGTTGAGGAAGAGTTGAGGGATGTCACCGCGACCGGTCAGTTGCAGATTGTGCCCATAGAGTTCGGTGAGAGTATCCATCATACCGGACACCCATGGATCGTCCCATCCCTGCGCGAGCAAGTCTGGGCCGATGAGGTTTTCAGCGAACTTTCGTGCCTTTGGCCATTGTGATTTGCTGAGCGAAGCAGGCGGAGAGCTTTCGAGGCTGAGCCAATCGGTCAACTCGAGGTATTTCCCCGGGGCCATTCTCCATACGGAGAGGGCTAACCGGGCGTACTCGCAGTTGGCAAAATCGGTGAGTTCCGGCATATCGAAATAGGGGTTGCAGCGCATGTTCAGGGCCAGTGGCAGGATACCGAAAAAGACTTTACCCGTGTAGCGCGGTGCGTATTTCCGGACCATACGATAGTGCTCACGGCAGTGGTCACAGGCGAAGTCCATGAGGGACAGCATGATATGCGGTGCGGACGGATTGCCGATACCGGGAATTTCGTTCAGGGGGAAAGTGAACCTGCCGTCATGTATCGAGTAGAGGGGTACGGTCTCGCCAGCCGTGACAGGACCTTGACTATCAGGTTCCTGCAATGGTTCCGCGCCGTCTATCCTGCCGGTATCGACAGCGTATTCGACCGAGTGGTCGGGTGTGGGAAGCACCCACTGAAGGAGTATGAAGGCGATCGTAGCGACAGCTCCGAGCGATAAACCTTTTAGTAATGGACTGCCACTGCATCCGATTTGCCCGTGCAACAAGACTATAGAGAGGAAAGCGCCCGTGAAACCGAAGAGATGACTGAACAAGCAGTAGGGACAGACCTGGCCGATCTGGAAGAACTGAATTCCAACGAACCACAAAACGCTGAAAACAATCGCACTACAAAGACTGAGCAGGAGTGTTTGAATCCGGCCGTTCAGAGGTGGCCTAAAGAAGAGAAAGAGGAGCAGAAGGCCATAAGCCAGCACTGCACAAAGGCTGACCGGAATTGGCCCCAGGTAAGCCCAATGGCTGCTCAGTATCTGGTCGCATGATGAACAGGGACCACCCCCGGCAATGGGTTCCGAGGCCA
>CAYQCG010000265.1:0-3862 GCA_964415925.1 uncultured Puniceicoccaceae bacterium
ACATAAACAAAAGGCAGGCAGACAGGATAATCTTTAGGGATTGTTATTTCAATGCGGTATGTATTACCGCTAGAAGTACGTAACCCCATTTCAAGTGCAGCTTTTTCGGGTTTTTCAAGATCTCGAAAGACGAAGCGTCTCGGAAAGTTCCTCTCTAGGATCGCTTCTTCTATTTTCAAGCGTACCGCATCCATTGTTGCTCAGTTTCTCCTATAACCGTTACGCAAAGGTGGGGGTGTAGAAGCATCAATTAATTCAAGTTCAGGTAGTGAAACTGTTTCATCCGGAAGTGCTGCATCATCCCAGTTTGACTCCAATAGCAGGCGGAAAGGGCTATCTACCTCAAGAATAGACCATTTTACTGGAAAATACGCTGCCTCATGTTCGAACAGGTAACCGTGTAGGCGAGACTCACTCTCTACAATATTACCAATTACCAGGCAAAAGCAATCGAGGCCATAATGATCAACAGCCTTGTTTACAGTTTTGACATCATGCGAGCTGGGTTCCTTTAAGCCTAGTTGGTGATGGGAATGCCATTGTCCCAAGTGTTGCAGTCCGTATTGGGTATTCAGGATTTTGCCGCTTTCCTGCAGGAAACTAATATCCTGATTGAATCGGGAAACTTCCCTGCGAGCTTCCGGGCCAGCGCCAGTTGCGTAGTGAACAATAGGACAACCTGTATGTGTCCAGGCGCCATATAGTTCACCACCTGTTTCTGTGTCCGGCGACTCCAGAATCAGCTCTGCGATGCGGCGAACCTCACTGGTATAAGCAAATATTCGATCTCTTTGGAAACGAGCCATAGCACTACTAGCTATCGGCTCATATGGGCGTTATCATAAGCCTGATTATTCAGCCAAAGCCAGTTCAAGAGTTTCTGAGTTAATAATTTTATCCAGGTCTTCAAGGTCCGGTGGTATGGTGGCAAGGGCTTCCTGAATGGTTGTGATTCCGTCCTTCACCTTCAGAAGTGAATCCTGATGCAGTGTTTTCATACCATTACGTATAGCTATCTTCTTGAGCCTTGCTGTTTCATAGCCTGCATTGATTCCCTTGACCAGGTCTTCGGAGACGGCCATGAGCTCATGGGTCCCCACACGGCCTTTGTAGCCATTTCCACCACATGTTGGACAACCGGATGTATTTGCGCTTTTGATACTGCCCGTCCAATGAATGCCTCTTTGCAAGAGTTCCAGTTCACGACCCTCCGGTTCGTAGGATTGTTTGCAGGTCTTGCACACTCTTCGCATCAAGCGTTGCGCGCATATACAAAGCAGGGATGCGGAGATCATAAATCGCTCAATATCCATTTCTGTGAGTCGCGAGATTGTGCTTGGTGCGTCGTTTGTATGTAAAGTGCTGAAGAGCAAGTGTCCGGTCAGTGCAGCTTCTACTGCTATTTGTGCGGTTTCCTTATCCCGGATTTCCCCGACCAGTATAATGTCGGGATCCTGACGTAAGTATGCGCGTAACGCACTGGCAAAGGTTAAGCCGATCTTTCGGTTCATTTGCATTTGGCAGAGCCCCGGAAGGGTGTATTCGATGGGGTCTTCGGCAGTCCGGATGCAAATATCAGGCTCGTTAATTTCATTAAGAGCAGAATAAAGGGTCATGGATTTACCTGAACCCGTTGGGCCGCAATGCAGAATCATCCCATAAGGACGAGTAATCAAACTCCTGTAAAGCTCCAGGTTCTCTTCTGAATATCCCAATGCGGATAAAGGCAGGGTTGATTTTTGCTTATCCAGAATACGCATAACACAACCTTCACCATGATTTAATGGCGCGGTAGCCAGTCGAAGGTCAATGTCGATTCCTTTATTATTAAATTGTTTGTAAATGATACGCCCATCCTGTGGTAGCCGTTTTTCCGCAATGTCCAGGTTTGCCATAACTTTGAGTCGGGCGAGTAATCCCATTGCGATTTTTGATGGAATAGAGAGTTTTTCATTACAAACTCCATCTACCCTGACTCTGACCCGCGCATGCTTCTCAAAAGGCTCAATATGGATATCACTGCCCCCCGAGTAATAAGCCTCTTCTATGATCCGGTTGGCGAGTCGAATAATTGGAGCCGAATCCTCTTCCAGCCTATCTTCTTCACCCTCGGCATGCTCCTCGCCTGCAAATTCTTCTCCAAATTCCTCGACAACATCTCCAAAGCCAACGTTTTTGGGTCCTTCGTCTTTTTCGACCAGATGGACATCCAATTCCCTTTCAAGGGCTAGTAATGGAGTAACCTTAAGTCCGGTTATTTCCTGAACCCGGCCGGAGACTGAAATATTAAAGGGATCAGACAGTGCAATCAGGATGTGCCCGCCCAGGTGCCCTATAGGCAATATTTTGTTTTCCTGGCAAAAATCTTTCTCCAGCTTGGCGAATGTGCGGTCATTAACCGTATAGTTACGGGCCAGAAAAGGCTTCAAATTGAAAGCTTCACCCTTGGCTACCAGAACCTGAAACTCTGTTAACTTAAAATCTTCGTACAAACGTTTGTCGAGCTGCTCTACAGATAAGTCCTCTTCACTATTCAATAAGGCATCGACTTGATCATTGCTCAACCTGCCTTGCTTTTGCAGTGACTCAACTATATTACGTTGTATACGTGCCAGCGCCATGGTTCAAAAGACTCTTTAGATTATCCAGCAGCAACAGCTATTGCCGGTTCCGCTGTGATTGTTTCCTCGATTAGTTCTTTACGCTTATTTTCGTAAGTTTCCAACAGTTGCACGATGCTGGACAGGTCGTGAATATACCACAGGACTTTCCCATCAAGTTTCTCTTCCCAATAGCTCCTGACAAAAGGACTCATGTAATAAGCGCTGGATAGAAAATAGATATCCTCAACCATATCCACAGGTATCGTCCACGTCGCCCAACATTCGTCCAAATCAAAAGTTAATAGGTTTTCTTCGTTGACTTGGTAACTCGTTAAATCGAATGCGCCTGCAGCCATTTCTTCCAGTTGGAAATTCAGCAATTTGGATTCTTCCAGTGCCTTGTGTTCAAATATCAGGATCTTCAGGATAGAGGCTAGTCGAGGATCTGAATCTTGCCTTCGTTCTAGAAATACCTCGTTGGCCGCTTCCAACTGCTGCATCGTGATCAAACCGTTTTCAACCAGCTGTGTACCCAGCATACGGTTCGATTTCAAAATCAGGCTATTGATTGGCTTGTCCATAGAAAGTGTCCTGTAAGTCGGTCTTTTAATTATCGCCTGAATCTGAATGTTGGAACATACGGAGTTTCGGCTAGTTTACATAACGAAGATTACTTAGGTAACGGTTTACATGTCCTCGATTAACTCTGGTAAGAGCAATTCGAGATCACCGATTTTCATTCCTTCTCGAATATCTGTTACAGGAGCGCCCACTTTTAGAAGTGTACTTGATAAATTCTCTTCATAGTGGTTTTCCAGATAGTACTGCTGTTGTTGGTGGAGGTATCGCCTAAGGTTACAGCTGTCGGCATGATGTGTCTCCTCAATATAGCGGTGAGCCAGGGCTTTTTGCAGCGTTTCCGCCCGGATCGGACTTTTCTTGGCAAGTATTTGCACTCTACGGATTACAGAATGAAGTTCGGTATAATCATTGGGCCAGTCATATGTTAATACCAACCTGATAGCATCCTCATCCAGCCATGCTCCTTCCCCTGGCTCCAAAACACGGCTCATTTCCAAATGTCGAATTAAATAATCAGAAACGTCTTCAGGCCTTTCCCTTAATCCGGGTATATTGATGACCCCAGCGGGTATGTCATACTCGGTTATTTTAATCCCCGGATGCGTCATAGCCAGGACAACAATGGGTTCATCCGGCCCGCTTTCATGATCTTGAAGCAATATACGTGCACGATCGAC